>NZ_JAYJJS010000010.1:0-136744 GCF_020181635.2 Mycobacterium zoologicum
CGACCGCTATCCCGTTTCGACATTCACATCACTCCCTCTGCTGTGAGAACGCCGCGTGTCATCAGCGACGTCTATTACTAAGTTCGCGGAAAAGTTACCAAACAATCTAAACGAATGTCTACCTTATCTGACCATTCACGCGTCGTGTGCGTGCATTTCATTAGCTTTTACTGGTCAATCAGCCCTGATGGGTATGTAGACCTGGGTTGACTTCTCGGGAACTTGAGACCAAACGGGCCTCTACGGCGTGCCAGCTCTGTCCACCGTTCCTGCGGCGACCACCGTCGAGGAATATGACACAGACGACCATGACGTCGGAAATCAGTCCTCGTCGTGCGACGGGCGACGGCCGAACAGCAGGTGGCCGTCATCGACCCTGCTCCGCCGGATTAACGCAGAATCCAGCAGGTAGTTGTCGTGTAGCCGCCACGGGCGGTGCGACCCCGCCCGTGGCAGATGCTCCAGGGCGCGCAGGACATACCCGGAGAGCTGCTTCACCAGTGGCCGATCCTGGACGTGCGGGTCGGGTTCACGCGGGACCACGGTGTCAAACCCCTGAGAGGCCATGAAGTTGAGCACCCGGCAAACCGATTCCGACACCAAGTCGGCTTTCAGAGTCCAAGACGCGTTGCTGTAGCCGACGGTGAACGCCAGGTTCGGCACGCCGCTGAGCATCATGCCCCGGTAGGCCACCGTGTCGCGCGGGCTGATCGCCTCGCCGTTGCGGCTGATCTCGGCACCGCCGAACAGTCGCAGGTTCAGCCCGGTCGCAGTGATGATCACCTCGGCGGGCAGCTCATCACCGGAGCTCAACCGAATGCCGGCCGGAGTGAACGTCTCGATCTCATCGGTGACCACGTCGGCCCGGCCGGAGCTGATCGCCGCGAACAGGTCCCCGTCGGGAGCCAGGCACAACCGCTGGTCCCACGGCTGGTAATCGGGGCCGAAGTGCTTGGCCACGTCGAACCCCTCGGGCAGTCGCCGGCGGGCCATCCGCATCAGCGTCCTGCGCATGAAGTTCGGGAAGCGCCGGCTCACCTGGTAGACGCCGACCTGTCCGACGATGTAGCCCCACCGGTTGGCCCGGGCGGCGGCCCGGGTCGGCAACAGCCGGTTGAGCCCGCGTGCCACCGGATCGACCGAGCGCAGCAGACCGATGTAGCCCGGGGAGCGCTGCACCATGGTGACGTGGCCCGCCCCGGACTCCACCAGCGCCGGGACCAGGGTCACCGCGGTGGCACCCGAGCCGATCACCGCGATCCTCTTGCCGGTGTAGTCCAGGTCGTCGGGCCAATGCTGGGGATGGACGATCGGTCCGGTGAACTCGTCGGCTCCCGGGAACTCCGGGGCGTAGGCGTCGTCATAGTCGTAGTAGCCGCTGCAGGCGACCAGAAAGCCACAGCTGATCTCGACGATCTCGCCGTCACGCTGCACGGTCAGCTTCCAGGCGGCGTCGGCGTCGCTCCAGTCGGCGGCCAGCAACCGGTGCCCGTAGCGGATGTGTTCGCCGATGCCGTGGTCGGCGACGGTTTCACGCAGGTAGTCCTTGATCGCCGCGCCGTCGGCGATGGTGGTGTCGGCCGTCCACGGCTTGAACCGGAAGGCGAAGGTGAACATGTCCGAGTCCGACCGAATCCCGGGGTATTTGAACAGGTCCCAGGTGCCGCCCAGATCGGCCCGGCGTTCCAGGACCGCATAGCTTTTCGACGGGCAGTGCCGCTGCAGGTGCCACGCGGCGCTGATCCCGGAGATCCCCGCGCCTACAACCACGACGTCGAGGTGTTCGGACACGGGCGAATAGCGTAGTCAACCCGCCGCCGCAATCTCTCGACATTGTGTTGATTTTCTCAACACCGTGTAAACTATCCGTTGTGACCCGGCCCGGCTCGACGCGTACCCGCAGCCGACGTTCGACACGCCCATCCGGCGACGACCGCGAGCAGGCGATCCTGGCGACCGCCGAACGACTGCTGGAGGAACGTTCGCTGACCGAGATCTCGGTCGACGACCTGGCCAAAGGAGCCGGCATCTCCCGGCCCACCTTCTACTTCTACTTCAAGTCCAAGGACGCGGTGCTGCTCTCCCTGCTGGGGCCGCTGATCGAGTCGGCCGACGCGGAGTTCGTCGGCGCGGTGCAACGCCTGCCGACCGACCCGCGCCGGATCTGGCGCAGCGGGATCAAGGCGTTCTTCGTCGCGTTCACCTCGCACCGGGCAATCGCCCGCGCCGGAACCGAGGCACTGGCCACCAGCCCGGAGTTTCGAGCGGTGTGGAACGGGTTCATGGGCAGGTGGATCGAGCAGACCGCCGCGATGATCACCGCCGAACGTGAACGCGGCGCGGCCCCGGTCACCATCGACGCCCTGGACCTGGCGACGTCACTGAATCAGATGAACGAACGGACCATGATGGCCGCACTGGTGGCCGAGAAGCCGTCGGTACCGCCCGAGAAGGTGGTCGACACGCTGACCCACATCTGGGTGAGCAGCATCTACGGTCAGGCGTCCTGACTCAGAACTGCGCGACGCCGAATCCACCCAGCAGCACCGCGAAGCCGCCGATCTCTCCGAGGATGAGCAACACCATGCCGGCCCGCAGGAACCAGCCGGGCTTCTCGAATTGGTTTGTGGTGTCGTGCAACGCGCCGTGCAGCATGTAGGTGCCGATCGCGGTGACGAAGAAGTACACCACCACCATCGCCGCGGTCATGTTCACCCACGTCGGCCAGCCGCTGAGTTCGACGAAGACCGCGACCAGCAGGGTGGCAAACGAGTACATCAGCGCCGCCCGATGCGCGATGTCGACATAGATGTGGGCCTGGTGCTTGTCCGAGGTGAGGATCTGCTGGTACTTCCAGACCCCCAACAACAGCGCCAACAGAAAGATCAGGCCCGCGGCAAGCAGGGTCACCTTGGTGTCGATCCCCAGCGTCAGTAGCACACGGTGAGCCTAACCCGGCGGTGAGCTTCGTTCGCCGGGCGGGGAAACGCACTACGCTCGACCGAATGCGTTTCGCCTTCAAAACCTCACCGCAGAACACCGCATGGGCCGACATGCTCGCTGTCTGGCGCGCTGCCGACGACATCGATGTCTACGAGTCCGGCTGGACCTTCGACCACTTCTATCCGATCTTCACCGATTCCACCGGGCCGTGCCTGGAGGGCTGGACGACGCTGACCGCGCTGGCCCAGGCCACCACCCGGCTGCGGGTGGGCACGCTGGTCACCGGGATCCACTACCGCCACCCCGCGGTACTGGCGAATATGGCTGCCGCACTGGACATCATCTCCGGCGGCCGGCTGGAGCTGGGCATCGGCGCAGGCTGGAACGAGGAGGAGTCCGGGGCCTACGGCATCGAGTTGGGCACCATCAAGGAGCGCTTCGACCGGTTCGAGGAGGCCTGCGAGGTGCTGGTCGGCCTGCTCAGCCAGGAGACAACGGACTTCGACGGCCGCTACTACCAGCTCAAGGGCGCGCGTAACGAGCCCAAGGGGCCGCAACGTCCGCACCCGCCGATCTGCATCGGCGGCAGCGGCGAGAAGCGCACGCTGAAGATCACCGCGCGCTACGCCCAGCACTGGAACTTCGTCGGGGGCACGCCCGCGGAGTTCGCGCGCAAGCGCGACGTCCTGGCCGCCCACTGCGCCGACATCGGCCGGGACCCGAAGGAGATCCGGCTCTCAGCGCACCTGCGACTGGACCCGGATCTGGACTACCGCAAGGTGATCGATGACGCGGCGGCACTGGGGGCACAGGGCCTGGACCTGGCGATCATCTACCTGCCGGTGCCCTATGACCCGCACGTGCTGGAGCCGATGGCCGAGGCGGCCAGGGATTCCGGACTGCTCTGCTAGCTCGGCTCAGACAGCTCGGACGGCGAAACGCATCAACTCGTCGGCGGTGATCAGCCGTTCATGCTTGGCCGGGAATTCGCGGCTGCGCAACGGGTGTCGCAGCAGCGACCAGGCCATCCGACCCATGCGGTAGCGGTATATCGGGTTGATGTGCACGGCGCTGACCCCCGGCTCGGCCCAGAACGGAACAACACGGACGGTGTCAACGTGTGGCTAACACTGTTCGTGGTGCCGACCATTAGACACCCGCTCATTGGCTAACAGAGATCGACTCGCCGGATTGTGATGTAGAAGTTACTGAAGTGACTGTTGTGTTTCTTGGTCCCTCAGTGGATCGCGACGGTCGTCGGCGCGATCGGAGCCGGCAGCGCGGTGGTCCCCATCAGGTAGCGGTCCACGGCGGCCGCCGCGGCACGTCCCTCGGCGATCGCCCACACGATCAGGGACTGCCCCCGCCCCATGTCGCCCGCGACATAGACGCCCGGCACCCCGGTGGCGAAAGAGGCGTCACGCGTGACGTTTCCGCGAGCGTTGAACTCCACACCCAGATCGGTGAGCAACCCCGCGCGCTCCGGGCCGACGAACCCCATCGCCAGCAGGACCAGGTCGGCTTCCAGCTCGAAGTCGGTGCCGTCGACCTTCTCGAAGGCACCGCCCTGCCGGCGCACCTCGTGGGCCCGCAACCCGGTCACCCGGCCGTCGCGTCCGGTGAACTCCTCGGTGTTGACCGAGAACACCCGGTCGCCACCCTCCTCGTGCGCGGAGGTGGTCCGCATGACCAAGGGGTACATCGGCCAGGGTGTCGACGCGTCGCGGGTCTCCGGCGGGCGCGGCATGATCTCGAACTGGTGCACGCAGGTCCCGCCTTGGCGGTGCACGGTGCCCAGGCAGTCCGCGCCGGTGTCACCGCCGCCGATGATGATCACCTTCTTGCCCTTGGCGGTGATCGGCGGTTCGGCCAGGTCGCCGGCCTGCACCCGATTGGCCCACGGCAGGAACTCCATCGCCTGGTGGATGCCCTCGAGTTCACGGCCCGGCACCGGCAGGTCACGCCAGGCGGTCGCGCCGCCGGCCAGCACCACCGCGTCGAACTCGGCGCGAAGCCGCTCGGCGGTAACGTCTACGCCGACGTTCACGCCGGTCTCGAACGCGGTGCCCTCGGCGGTCATCTGCGCCAGGCGCCGGTCGATGATCCGCTTCTCCATCTTGAATTCCGGTATCCCGTAACGCAGTAGCCCGCCGATGCGGTCGTCGCGCTCGAACACCGTCACCGAATGCCCGGCCCGGGTGAGCTGCTGGGCCGCGGCGAGTCCCGCCGGCCCGGAGCCCACCACTGCGACCGACTTCCCGGTTCGGACCGACGGCGGAATCGGGTCCGCCCAGCCCTCGGCGAACCCGCGTTCGACGATCTCGTACTCGACCTGCTTGATGGTCACCGGCGGCTGGTTGATGCCCAGCACACAGGCCGGTTCGCACGGCGCGGGGCACAGCCGCCCGGTGAAGTCCGGGAAGTTATTGGTGGCGTGCAGCCGGTCGAAGGCTTCGCGCCAGCGACCGGTGCGCACCAGGTCGTTCCACTCCGGGATCAGATTCCCCAGCGGACACCCGTTGTGGCAGAACGGGATACCGCAGTCCATGCAGCGCCCCGCCTGCTGACGGACGGTGTCCTCGGCGAACTCCTCGTATACCTCGTTCCAGTCGCCGAGTCGCTGGGCGACCGGGCGCCGTAGCGGCAGGATCCGCTGGGGGTTGGTCAGAAAGCCTTTCGGGTCAGCCATGAGCTGCCGCCATAATCGCCTCATTCGGGTCGGTGCCGTTCGCCTTCGCCTCGGCGGTAGCGGCGAGCACCCGCCGGTAGTCGCGTGGCATCACTCGGACGAAGTGACGGCGCTGGTTGGGCCAGTCGGACAGGATCGCCCGTGCGGGCGCGGAGTCGGTGGCCTCGACGTGCGCGGCCAACAGGCCACGCAGCCAGGCGATGTCGGCGTTGTCGAAGTCACCGAACATGTCCAGATCCACCATCTCGGTGTTGAGCTTGTGCGGCAGGTCGCGGTGCGGGTCCCACACATAGGCCATGCCGCCGGACATCCCCGCCGCGAAGTTGCGCCCGGTCGGCCCGAGCACCACCACCTTGCCGCCGGTCATGTACTCGCAGCCGTGGTCGCCGACGCCCTCCACCACCGCCTCCGCGCCGGAGTTGCGGACCGCGAACCGTTCCCCGACCTTTCCACGCAGGAAGGCCTGGCCTCCGGTGGCCCCGAACAGGATCACGTTGCCGCCGATGATGTTGTCCTCGGCGACATAACCCTGCGGGGCGTCGCGCGGCGGGCGCACCACGATCCGGCCACCGGAGAGTCCCTTGCCGGCGTAGTCATTGGCGTCACCGAAGACCCGGAGGGTGATCCCGCGCGGCAGGAACGCACCGAAGCTGTTGCCCGCCGACCCGGTGAAGGTGATGTCGATGGTGTCATCGGGAAGCCCTTGGGCGCCATAGGTTGTGGTGACCCGGTTGCCGAGCAGGGTGCCGACGGTCCGGTTCACGTTGGAGATCTCGCAGTCGAACCGCACCGGGGTGCCCGAGTCCAGCGCCTCGCGACTCTGCGCGATCAACTGCTGATCCAGTGCCTTCTCCAGCCCGTGATCCTGACCGGAGGTGCAGTACAGGTCCTGGTTCATGAACGCCGACTCCGGCGCGTGCAGCACCGGGTCGAGGTCGAGCCGGTGGGCCTTCCAGTGCGCCCGGGCCATGGTGGTGTCCAGGGCACCCACCTGCCCGACAGCCTCGTTGAGGGTGCGGAAGCCCAGTGCGGCAAGGTATTCGCGCACCTCCTCGGCGATGAACCAGAAGAAGTTCTCGACGAACTCCGGCTGGCCGCTGAACCGCTTGCGCAGCTCCGGATTCTGGGTGGCCACCCCGACCGGGCAGGTGTCGAGATGGCAGACCCGCATCATGATGCAGCCCGACACCACCAGCGGCGCGGTGGCGAAGCCGAACTCCTCGGCGCCGAGCAACGCGGCGATCACCACGTCCCGGCCGGTCTTGAGCTGACCGTCCACCTGCACCACGATCCGGTCCCGAAGCCCGTTGAGCAGCAACGTCTGCTGGGTCTCGGCCAGCCCCAGCTCCCACGGCGCCCCGGCATGCTTGAGCGAGGTCAGCGGCGCGGCGCCGGTGCCCCCGTCGTGCCCGGAGATCAGCACCACATCGGCGTGCGCCTTGGACACCCCGGCCGCCACCGTGCCCACCCCGTTCTCGGCGACCAGTTTGACGTGGATGCGGGCGGCCGGGTTGGCGTTCTTCAGGTCGTAGATCAGTTGTTTGAGGTCTTCGATCGAGTAGATGTCGTGGTGCGGCGGCGGCGAGATCAGCCCGACGCCGGGAGTGGCGTGGCGGACCTCGGCGATCCACGGGTACACCTTGTTGCCCGGAAGCTGGCCGCCCTCTCCGGGTTTGGCGCCCTGGGCGATCTTGATCTGCAGGTCCGAGCAGTTCACCAGGTAGTCGCTGGTGACACCGAAGCGGGCGGACGCCACCTGCTTGATCGCGCTGCGCCGCCAGTCGCCGTTCTCATCCGGCAGGTACCGGTCGGCGTGCTCACCGCCCTCACCACAGTTCGACCGGCCACCGATCCGGTTCATCGCGATCGCCAGGGTCTCGTGAGCTTCGGCGGAGATCGAGCCGTAGCTCATAGCGCCGGTGGCGAACCGCTTGACGATCTCGGTAGCCGGCTCCACCTCCTCGATCGGAATCGGCTTGCGTTCCCCGGCTTTGAACTTCAGCAGGCCCCGCAGCGTGGCCAGCCGCTCACTCTGGTCATCGACCATCGCGGTGTACTCCTTGAACACCGCGTACTGGCCGGTGCGCGTGGAGTGCTGCAGTTTGAACACGGTTTCGGGGTTGAACAGGTGGTACTCGCCCTCCCGCCGCCACTGGTACTCACCGCCCACCGGCAGCTCGCGGTGCGCCTGCTCCTCGGGCCGGGCCAGATACGCCATCGCGTGGCGAGCCGCGACGTCGGCGGCGATCTCGTCGAGGGTGATTCCCCCGATCGGGCAGAACAGGCCGGTGAAGTATTCGTCGAGAATGTCCTGGGAGATACCGACCGGCTGGAACAGTTGCGCGCCGGTGTAGGAGGCCCGGGTCGAGATGCCCATCTTGGACATGACTTTGAGCACACCCTTGGCGGCGGCCTTGGCGTAGTTGGCGATCGCATGCTCACCGTCGAGGCCCTTGATCATGCCCCGGTCGATCATGTCCTGCACCGACTCGAACGCCAGGTAGGGGTTGACCGCGGCGGCACCGAACCCGAGCAGCGCCGCCACGTGGTGCACCTCGCGGGCATCACCGGATTCGACCACCAGGCCGACCCGGGTGCGGGTGCGTTCGGCGACCAGATGGTGGTGCACCGCGGCGGTGGCCAGCAGCGACGGGATGGGGGCCAGCGTCTCGTCGGACTCCCGGTCGGAGATCACGATGAAACCGGCCCCGTCCTTGATCGCCGCCGACGCCCGGGCGCACACCTGTCGCAGCGCGGCGCGCAGACCCGCGCCGCCCTCGGCGACCGGGTACAGGCAGTGAATCACCGCGGCGGACAGGCCGTGTCTGCCACGTGAGCCGATGGGCAGATCCGGGTCCAGCGACACCAGCTTGGCCAGGTCGGAGTTGCTCAGGATCGGCTGGGACAGCACCACCTGGCGCCAGGTGGGCTCCTCGGTGTTGAGCAGGTCGCCCTCGGGACCGAGCGCACCCTGCAGGCTGGTGACCACCTCTTCGCGGATGGCGTCCAGCGGCGGATTGGTGACCTGGGCGAACATCTGCTGGAAGTAGTCGAACAGCATCCGCGGCCGAGCTGAGAGCACCGCGACCGGGGTGTCGGTGCCCATCGAGCCGATCGGCTCGGCCCCGGTGCGGGCCATCGGCGCGAGAACCAGGTTCAGTTCTTCATTGGTGTAGCCGAACATGTGCTGGCGCAGCAGAACCCGGTGATGCTCCATCCGGGGCACCTCACCCGGCGGCAGCTCCTCGATGGGGATCAGGGCCTCGTTGATCCACTGGCGGTACGGCCGCTGCGCCGCCAGGGTGGACTTGATCTCGTCATCGGAGATGATCCGGCCGGCTTCGGTGTCGACCAGGAACATCCGCCCGGGCTGCAGCCGCTGCCGGTGCACCACGGTGGACGGATCCAGGTCGAGCACCCCGGACTCCGAGGCCATCACCACCAGGCCGTCGTTGGTGACCCAGATCCGCGACGGCCGCAGACCGTTGCGGTCCAGAACCGCACCCACCAGGGTGCCGTCGGTGAAGGTCATCGAGGCGGGGCCGTCCCACGGCTCCATCAGCGAGTCGTGGTACTCGTAGAACGCCCGCAGCTCGGGCTCCATCGCCTGGTGGCGCTCCCAGGCCTCCGGGATCATCATCAGCACCGCGTGCGGAAGGCTGCGGCCGCCCAGATGCAGCAGCTCCAGCACCTCGTCGAATCGTGCGGTGTCGGAGGCACCCGGGGTGCAGATCGGGAAGAGCTTGTCGGCGGTGCTGCCGCCGTTTCCGGACTCGGCCGAGCCGAAGACATCGGTACGGATCAGCGCTTCGCGGGCCCGCATCCAGTTCTCGTTGCCGGTGACGGTGTTGATCTCGCCGTTGTGTGCGATGCGCCGGAACGGGTGCGCCAGCGGCCACGACGGGAAGGTGTTGGTGGAGAACCGGGAATGCACGATGCCCAGCGCGCTCTCCATCCGCGGGTCCGCCAGATCCGGGTAGAAGGCCTTGAGCTGCGGGGTGGTCAGCATGCCCTTGTAGACGATCGTCCGACCGGAAAGGCTCGGGAAGTAGACGGTCTCCCGCCCGGGACCGTCCTGGCCCGGGCCCCGGTTGCCCAGCTCGTGCTCCGCGCGCTTGCGCACCACATACGCCCGGCGCTCCAGCTCCATCCCGGACGCCCCGGCCAGGAACAGCTGCCGGAAGGTCGGCATCGCATCGCGCGCCAAGGCGCCCAGCGACGAGTCGTCGGTGGGCACATCACGCCAGCCGAGCACTGTGAGCCCCTCGGCCTCGGCGATCTTCTCCACCGCGACGCAGGCCGCCACCGCCTCCTTGGCCGACTGCGGCAGGAACGCCATCCCGGTTGCGTAGCAACCTTCGGCGGGCAGGTCGAAATCGGTCACCGCACGCAGGAATCGGTCGGGGATCTGGAGCATGATGCCGGCGCCGTCACCGCTGTTCGGCTCGGCCCCGGCGGCGCCCCGATGTTCCAGGTTGAGCAGCGCGGTGATCGACTTGTCGACGATGTCGCGGCTGCGCCGGCCATGGATGTCGACAACCATGGCCACTCCGCACGCGCCATGCTCGAACGCGGGGTTGTAGAGACCGATCGGGGTGGTCGACATCAGTACCTGACCCTTCGCACTTGCCTGGTGCATCGCCCAATGAGCTGCGATGCAAGACGGGGATTTCAGCCGTGCGACGTTGAACGGTTTTGCCCGCGGCGAAAATTACCGGCAGGCATCGCCACGATATACCCGGGTCCGGCCGCGGCGCCAGCCGCTGGGCAAACTCCAAAACGGTGAGTTTTGTGTTACATCAGCGCAATAACAGGATCACGCGCGGGAAATGTGCCTTGCTTATGGTCGGGCTGTCCGTACCCGAAGGAGGCCCCCCATGACCGACGAGATCCTGAAGCTCGTAGCGGACGAGAACATCGAGTACGTCGACGTTCGATTCTGTGATCTGCCTGGTGTGATGCAGCACTTCTCGATTCCTGCCACGGCGTTCGACCAGAGCGTCTTCACCGACGGGCTGGCGTTCGACGGTTCGTCGATCCGGGGCTTCCAGTCCATCCACGAATCGGACATGCTGCTGCTGCCCGACGCCAGCACTGCGCGCATCGATCCGTTCCGGTCAGCAAAGACGTTGAACGTGAACTTCTTCGTGCACGACCCCTTCACCCGCGAGCCGTATTCGCGTGATCCGCGCAACATCGCCCGCAAGGCGGAAAACTACCTGTCCAGCACCGGGATCGCCGACACCGCCTACTTCGGCGCCGAGGCCGAGTTCTACATCTTCGACTCAGTCTCCTTCGACTCGCAGATGAACGGGTCGTTCTACGAGGTGGATTCGGTCTCGGGGTGGTGGAACACCGGCCGTTCCGCCGAGGCCGACGGCAGCCCCAACCGGGGTTACAAGGTGCGCCCCAAGGGCGGTTACTTTCCGGTGGCGCCCGTCGACCAGTACGTCGATCTGCGTGATGTCATGAGCACCAACCTGACCGATGCGGGCTTCACCGTCGAGCGCGGCCACCACGAGGTCGGCACCGGCGGCCAGACCGAGATCAACTACAAGTTCAACACACTGCTGGCCGCCGCCGACGACCTGATGCTGTTCAAATACATCATCAAGAACACCGCCTGGGCGCACGGCAAGACCGTCACCTTCATGCCCAAGCCACTGTTCGGCGACAACGGCTCGGGCATGCACGTGCACCAGTCGGTGTGGAAGGACGGCGAACCGCTGTTCTACGACGACATCGGCTACGCCGGGTTGTCCGACACCGCACGGCACTACATCGGCGGCATCCTGCACCACGCGCCGTCACTGCTGGCGTTCACCAACCCGACGATCAACTCCTACAAGCGCCTGGTCCCGCACTTCGAAGCGCCGATCAACCTGGTGTACAGCCAGCGCAACCGCTCGGCGTGCGTGCGCATCCCGATCACCGGCACCAACCCGAAGGCCAAGCGCATGGAGTTCCGCTGCCCGGACTCCTCGGGCAACCCGTATCTGGCGTTCGCGGCCATGCTGATGGCCGGTATCGACGGCATCAAGCACAAGATCGAGCCGGCCGCACCGGTCGACAAGGATCTCTACGAGCTGCCGCCCGATGAGGCCGCCGGCATCCCGCAGGCCCCGACCTCACTCTCCCAGGTGATGGACAACCTGGAAGCCGACCACGAATACCTCACCGAGGGTGGGGTATTCACCACCGACCTGATCGAGACCTGGATCGGCTACAAGCGCGAGAACGAGATCGCCCCGGTGAACCTGCGCCCGCACCCGTACGAATTCGCGCTGTATTACGACTGCTGATCTCCTGCTGCGGCCCCGCAGGCCATCCTCGCGGTTAAGCTGGCAGGCCTATGTACACCCAACCCCAACCGTTCCCGAATCCGGCAGCGGTCCGGCCGCCGCGTCCCCAACCGCGCCGCGGCTGGCGGCGCCTCGTGCTCTCGGCGACGCTGGGCCTGATCAACCTGGGCCCGTCACCGGCCGAACAGGAGGAGGCCGCCTACGAGGCTGCCATCCGATCCCTGCCGCGCGGCACCTACAAGGTGGGGGTGCTGGGCAAGGGCGGCGTCGGTAAGACGACGGTGGCGGCCAGTGTCGGTTCGGTGTTCGCGGCCCTGCGGCGCACCGATCACGTGGTGGCCGTCGACGCCGACACCGCCTTCGGGCGCCTGGGCAGCCGCATCGATCCGCATGCCACCAGCTCATACTGGGACCTGGCGGCCGATGCGGGCCTGCAGTCGTTCGCCGACATCAGCAGCCGGGTGGGAGCCAACGCCGCAGGGCTCTACGTGCTCATCGGCGAGCCCGCCGCCGGGGGACGACGGACCCTCGACGCGGCGCTGTACCGAGAGGCGGCGCTGCGCCTGGACCGGCATTTCGCCATCTCGATCATCGACTGCGGTTCGACGATGGATTCGCCGGTCACCCAGGAGGCGCTGCGCGACCTCGACGCGCTCATCGTGGTCTCCTCCCCGTGGGCGGACGGAGCCGGCGCAGCGGCCAAGACCATGGAGTGGCTGGCCCACCGCGGCCAGGGCGGGCTGCTGCACCGGACCGTGGTGGTGCTCAACGACTCCGACGGGCACGCGGACCGGCGCACCCGTGCGGCCCTGAGCGCCCAGTTCGTGGCGCACGGTCAGGCCGTCGTGGAGGTGCCGTTCGACCCGCACCTACGGCCCGGCGGCGTGATCGACGTGGTGCAGGAGATGGCGCCGGACACCCGGCGGCGGTTCCTGCACATCGCGGCGATCATCGCCCGCCACTTCGCCTCCCGCCCCGGCGGCCGGCCCACCGATCAGAGCAGGTAGCGCACCACGCTCTCGGCGACACATGCCGGCTTGGCATGGGCGTCGATGGCAACCGTGGTCGACAGGGTCACCTGGTGGGCGCCGCCGCCGGCGTCGGCCACCTCCACCACGGAGGTCTCCGCGCGGATCTTGGAGCCGACCGGAACCGGCGCCGGAAACCGGACCTTGTTTAGCCCGTAGTTGATCGCCAGCTTGACGCCGTCGAGGCGGTAGATCTGGTGCATCAGCTGCGGCAGCATGGCCAGTGTCATGTAGCCGTGGGCGATCGTGGTTCCGAACGGACCTGAGGCCGCCCGCTCCGGGTCGACGTGAATCCACTGGTGATCCCCGGTGGCGTCGGCGAACAGGTTGACCGCCTCCTGGGTGATGGTGACCCAGTCACTTTGGCCGATCAGCTCCCCCTGACAGGCAGCGAGTTCTTCGATCGAGGCGAATGTGCGCATATACCGTCCCGTTTCCTTCGTTAATCCGTTGCCACCGTGCCGGATTGGCACAGCTTGTCGATGTCTTCGGGTGCTATTCCGAGGCGGTCGGCCAGTATCGCGACGGTGTCGGCGCCCAACTCCGGCGCCGCGGCCGCCGGCGCGTGCACCCCGTCGATGCGCGTGGGCAGGCCGGCGGCCAGGTAGTCGCCCACCCCCGGCTGATGCAGCGGCGCGAACATCGCACTGTCGCGAACCCGTTGGCCGGCAGCGACTTCGGTGAAGTTGCGGTAGCGGTCCCACAGTAGCGAGGTCTCCCCCAGGGCGGCTTCGATCTGGTCCGCGGTGCATTCGGCGAACCAGCCACCGAACAGCCCGGTCAGCAGGTCGCGATTGCGGTAGCGCTGGCCCTCGTCAGAGAAGTCGATATCCCGCGCCGAGGCAAGGGCGGCAAGGACTTTGGTGGTTCCGGTCAGCTCGGTCAGGTCGCGGAAATGCCGGTCGGTGAGCGTGACAATCATGAACGTCGCCCCGTCACTGCTGGTGAAGCTCTGCCCGTACTGGCCGTAGAGGGCATTACCGATGGGTTCACGCCGGGTGCCGTTCACCATCGCCTCGGTGAGAAAGCCCAGCGTGCCGGCGGTGGCCAGCGCGACATCCTCCAGAGCCAGGCTGATCCGGGCACCCTGGCCGGTGTTTTCACGACGATGCACCGCGGCGGCCACCGCAAGCGCACCGTGCAGACCGCAGGCGATATCCCACGCCGGCAGCACATGATTGATCGGCGCCCGGTAATCGCCGGGCCCGGTGACCAGCGGAAATCCGACCGCGGCGTTCACGGTGTAGTCCACCGCAGTCGAGCCGTCCGCTTTCCCCAGCACCTCGAGGTGGATCAGATCCGGACGAAGCCCAGCCAGCGTGTCGAAGGAAAGCCATTGCCGGCCCGCCATATTGGTCAGTACCACCCCGGCCTCGGCGATCAGGCGCTGGACCACCTGCTGCCCGTCGGGCGCCCGCAGGTCGGCGACGAACGACCGCTTGCCCTTGTTCAGCCCGGTCCAGTAGATCGAGGTGCCGGCCTGCGCGACCGGCCAGCGGCGATAGTCCGCGGCCCCGCCGACCGGATCGACACGCACCACGTCGGCACCCAGTTGTGCCAGCGTCATCCCCGCCAGCGGCACCGCCACGAAGCTGCCGATCTCGATGACGCGCACGCCGGTCAGCGGGCCTGCCGGGGCCCCTGCTGTCGGTTGCATGGCGCACTCCTCGTTCTCGTGACTACGTCGACTATATGTCTAACCGGCGCCCGGGCGAGTCCGCGCCGAATCTCAATCGTTGCCGAACCGCGATATGAAATCCCGTGGCGGCGAACAGGACACAGCCGACCACCGTGTTTGACTGCCTTCAGCAGGGCAAGACCAGGCACCAAGCCGCCGCGGGCGGATCGATCATCGGATGGGAAAAGGCTATGAAGAGCGTTGAGAAGTTGCGACACGCGGCCCGTCGGCTACCGCGCCGTCTCGGGGTCGCGGCGGTGGGGGCCGCACTGCTTGCCGGCCTCGTCGGAGTCACCGGCGGTTCGGGCGACGCCTCGGCGTTCTCCCGCCCCGGGTTGCCGGTGGAGTACCTCCAGGTGCCGTCGGCGTCCATGGGCCGCGACATCAAGGTGCAGTTCCAGCCGGGCGGATCGCACGCGGTCTACCTGCTCGACGGCCTGCGCGCCCAGGACGACTACAACGGCTGGGACATCAACACCCCGGCGTTCGAGGAGTACTACCAGTCCGGCCTGTCGGTGATCATGCCGGTCGGCGGCCAGTCCAGCTTCTACTCCGACTGGTACCAGCCGTCGCAGGGCAACGGCCAGAACTACACCTACAAGTGGGAGACCTTCCTGACCCGCGAGCTGCCGTCGTGGCTGCAGGCCAACAAGAGCGTCTCCCCCAACGGCAACGCCGTGGTGGGCCTGTCGATGGCGGGCGGTTCGGCGCTGATCCTGGCGGCCTACTACCCGCAGCAGTTCGTCTACGCCGCAGCGCTTTCCGGATTCTTGAACCCGTCCGAAGGCTGGTGGCCGACGCTGATCGGGCTGGCCATGAATGACGCCGGCGGCTACAACGCGAACAGCATGTGGGGGCCGTCGTCCGACCCGGCATGGAAGCGCAACGACGCCATGGTGCAGATCCCGCGGCTGGTCGCCAACCGGACCCGCATCTGGGTCTACTGCGGCAACGGCACGCCCAACGACCTGGGCGGCAACAACATGCCCGCCAAATTCCTGGAGAGCATGACGCTGCGCACCAACCAGACGTTCCAGCAGAACTACACCGCGGCCGGCGGCAACAACGGCGTGTTCAACTTCCCGGCCAACGGAACGCACGACTGGCCGTACTGGAACGAGCAGCTTGTCGCGATGAAGCCGGACATCCAGCGGGTGCTCAGCTCCACCGTCGACCCGACCTGATCAGGCCCCCCAACCCGAGACCGACGTTTCGCAGGCAAGATCCGACAGCGGATCTGCGAAACGTCGGTCTCGGCGTTTGTCCTACTTCCACAACCCGCGACGGTCGACGTAGCCGTAGGTGTAGAAGGTTGCCAGCACGCAGACGCCCGAGGCCATGACCAGCATCCAGGTGCCGCCGGCGAACAGACTGATGCAACCGCCGACGAACGCACCGAACACGTACCCGGTGAACAGCAGGAAGTAGCCGAGCCAGTCGTGGACCGTGCCACCGCCGCTGATGTGGCGTTCGATGCCCTGGCCCAGCTTGACCACCGTCCCGGTGATGTAGCTCAGCGGAATCGACACCTCGCCGTCGCGGAGAAACGTGGTGTTCAGCGCGCCCACCCCGAACGCGACCAGCAGGATCGGCAACAGCGGCAGCGGCAGCGCCGGTCCGCCTTCGACCAGCCAGTCGACCAGGGTCGCGGTCACCAGCGCGATCGCGGTCAGTATCAGCGCCCCGTGCGGCCGCTGCGGCCACACCCGGCGATGGCACACCGCCGCGGTCACCACCCCGGCCAGGAACGACAGCAGCAGCGCCCCGGCCGAGATCGACAGCCACTGATTATCGGTGAACACGCCCAGCACCGCACGGCCGGCGTTGCCGGTCATGAACGTGACGAAGTAACCCTCCGAGTGGGTGAACGCCGCGGCCGCCAACGTCCCGGCGAGGGCGGCAAGCACCCACGACAGCTTGGTCTCGCTGTCGTAGTTCTCGCGGATCACGCGTGCCGGCGGCCTCAGCCGACCGGGCCGGGTACCAACGTGACGCTGGCGCTGTGGTCGCCGCCCATCGCGCTGCGCCAGCTCAGGGTGACGGTGTCACCGGGGTGGCACTGGTCGAGCACGTCGGTCAGGTCGGTAGCCGAGTTGACCGGCCGGCCGTTGACCGAGGTGATCATGTCGTCCTTGGCGATGCCCGACGCGGCCGCCGGGGTGCCGGCCAGCACCTGCGCGACGCGGGCGCCGCCGTTGTCGTCCACCACTCCGACGCCCATGAACGCGGTCTCGCCGATGTGCACGGTGCTCGACGGGGTGCCGGCCCGGATCTGTCCGGCGATGGCCATCGCCTGATCGATCGGGATGGCGTAACCCTCGCCGCCCGGCTGGGCGAACTTGTAGTTGTCGCTGGCCGCGGTGTTCATCCCGATCACCTGGCCGGCCGCGTTGACCATCGGGCCGCCCGAGTCGCCGGGGCGGATCGCGGTGTCGGCCTTGATCATGTTGTTCAGGGTCTCGGTGCTGCCGGTCAGCTCATCGGCGGCCGAGACGGTCTGGTTCAACGCGATGACACGACCGGGCTCCGCGCTCGGCTGGCCGCCGTGGCCACCGGCGTTGCCCATCGCGACCACCGGGTCGCCGACTGCAACCCGGGCGGAACTGCCGATGTTGGCGGCCGGCAGGCCGGATGCGCCGCGCAGCTGCAACACAGCGACGTCATGGCTGCGGTCGAAGCCCAGTACGTCCACGTCGTAGGTCTGGCCGGTGCCGACCGACACGGCGGTGATGCCGGTGGCTCCTGCGATGACATGGTTGTTGGTCAGCACGATGCCGCCCGGGTCCAACACGATGCCGGTTCCGGCGCCGACGGCGCTCTGGTAGTCCATCTGGGTGTCGATGTTGACCACCGCCGGACCGACCTGCGCGAGCATGGCCGCGGGGTCCAGCGGGGGGGCGGGAATCGCCGGCAGCGCCTGCACCGGTGCAGCCATCAGGCCCAGGCCGGTTGTGGCCACCATGACCAATGGGGCCACCGTGGCAGCCGTCAAGTTGAGCAGCCACCACCGTCCAGGGCGATGCGATCCGCTCATCGGTTACCTCCTGCGCTCAGGTCACAAACACGGCAAGCTTACCGGAACCGCCGGTACTGACCACAAACAGCGGCCCAGAGCTGGGGAGACATGGGTCTTGTGCCCGAGCCCTGTTGAGGGAAGGCTGGGTCTGCCGACGGAAGGACAGCCATGACGACGATCGCCGGATTGCCCGCCCACATCCTGTTGCTGCACTCGGTGGTGGCGCTGGTGCCGCTCACAGGCATTCTGCTGATCGTCTGCACGCTGTGGCCGGCGGCACGGCGGCGACTGGTGTGGCTGGTAGCGGTGCTGGCGGGCGTCACGCTGGTGGTCACGCCGCTGACGGTCACCGCCGGGGAATGGCTCGCCGACACCGGGAAGATCGCCGGATCCCCACAGCTCGACACTCACATGTCCGCCGGCGAGTACGGCGTCTACATGGCGCTGGCCCTGGTTGTCGCGGCGGCGCTGCTGGCCGGCCTGCACCTGGCCGGATCGCGCGAGCGCGGCCTTGCGATGCCGGTCCGGCTGGTCCTGGGCGTGGCGGTGCTAGCCCTGGCCGGCGGGGCGATGTTCGCCATCCACACC
The DNA here is from genome assembly GCF_020181635.2 of Mycobacterium zoologicum. Lineage (NCBI taxonomy): Bacteria > Bacillati > Actinomycetota > Actinomycetes > Mycobacteriales > Mycobacteriaceae > Mycobacterium > Mycobacterium zoologicum. The sequence continues at coordinate 18,245 of NZ_JAYJJS010000010.1, forward strand.
ATCGGCGAGTCCGGCGCCAAGGCGGCCTGGGGCGACCTGCTGGCATCGCCGCAGGACGGCTGAATCTGCGCCAATGGCGTTCGGCTTGGCACAATGGACGCCATGTACCGCATGTTGAGGGGAATTGTGGCGCTGGCCGGCTCGGTGGCCCTGGTGATGACGGCGTCGGCCGGGGTGGGTCAGGCCGCACAGATCACACCTGACCGAGGCAGCAACAACCCGGCCGTGGCAGCCATCGAGCCCGCGGCCGGCTCGGTGGTGGGGGTCGCCTACCCGGTGATCGTGACGTTCGCCGGTCCGGTCGGTGACCGGGCAGCAGCCGAACGCGGCATCCACATCTCCTCGACACCTGCTCGCACCGGTCACTTCGAATGGCCGAGTTCCGATGAGGTGCAGTGGATTCCGGACGGCTACTGGGCACCGCACTCCAAGATCAGCGTTGACGTCCACGGGATGAAGACGGGATTCGAGACCGGCGACGCCGTGCTGGGAGTCGCCGACATCTCCGACCACACCTTCACCGTGAGCGTGAACGGCGAGATGCTGCGGGTGATGGCGGCCTCGATGGGTAAGCCCAAGCGCCCCACCCCGATCGGTTCGTTCACCGCACTGACCAAAGAGCGCACCATCAAGTTCGATTCGCGCACCATCGGCATTCCGCTCAACGATCCGGAGGGCTACCTGCTTAACGGCGAGTACGCCGTCCGGGTGACCTGGAGTGGGGTCTACGTGCATTCGGCGCCCTGGTCGACGGGCTCACAGGGCTACGCGAATGTCAGCCACGGCTGCATCAACCTGAGCCCCGACGACGCAGCGTGGTACTTCAACTCGGTGCACTTGGGCGACCCGATCATCGTGCAGGCCTAGCAGGCGCCGAGCACCGCCGTCGGCATGTGCGCTATGTAGCGCTCGGTGCGCTGCTGTGCGCCCATCGCCTGAATACCCAGGTGACGCAGCCGGGCGATCACGCCGCGGCCAGTACGAGTGGTACGGCCAGTACGAGTGGTAACAGTGAAAGCCATGATTCTTCTCCTGCCGGGGAATTCCACCGGCCGGCGCAAGCCCTTGCGAGCAGCCGAACTCGAGGTTCAGGCCTTCGCGGTTCAGGGGATAGCAAGAGCGCCGGGGACGGTGGCGAACGAACTGGTCATCGAACTTGGATAAGGTCCGTCACTGGGACTCACTTCGCCCTCACCTCCTTCCGGCCGAGACGCACGCGGGCGCCGTTGCATTACCGACATGATCTCACTGAAATCCGAGGTCGTCAAACCATGCCGCGAAACACCTTGGCGCAGCGGCTGATTCGAGACCCGGTCGACTCAGAGCACACCGAGCAGCTCCAGGTCGGTGATGTACTTGACGATCACCGCCGGTGTCACGTGCGGAATGTCTTTCACAGCACCGATTTCCGCTTGCTGCACCGCCGCACGGAACCGATCCGTCGGAGCGATCGACCCGCTGATCGGCGGCTGCGGCTTCTGGTAGTTGTGCAGCAGCGGCAGCAGTGACGCCTGGCGCTGCCGCTCCGGCAGTGCCCGCAGGGTGGTCTCGAACCGCTGCAGCCACTCGCTGTAGTCGGCGATCCGCCGGACCGGGTAGCCGGCCTCGATGAGCCAGTCGACGAACTCGTCCATGCCCAGGCCGTCGTCGTGCGGGTTCATCACGTGGTAGGTGGCGAACCCGGCTGTGCCGGCCGGGGCGCTACCCGCGCCCAAGGTGGTGGACGCGTTGGCGATGAACTCCACCGGCAGGCCGTCGTAGTGCGCGCGCTGACGGTTGCCGTCGGCGTCGAGCTCGTAGAACGAGCCGGGGGCGACTCCGGACGCGACCAGGCTGAACATCATCCGGGTGAACATGTCCGGCAGGTTGAGCTGGCCGGCGTAGCTGGTGTCGGCCAGGATCATGTCGCAGCGGAACACCGCGACCGGCAGGCCGCACAGATCGTGGGCCTCGGCCAGCAGCACCTCGCCGCCCCACTTGCTGTTGCCGTAACCGTTGGCGTAGCCGTCGTTGATGGCCCGCACCGAACTCATCACCCGCACGTCGGCATCCTCGGTGAAGGCGCCCAGCGGAATCTGATCGCCGACACCGATGGTGGAGAAGTAGGTGAACGGCTTGATCTTTCCGGTCAGGGCGACCCGGATCAGTTCGGCGGTGCCCACCACGTTCGGGCCGAACAGCTCGCTGTAGGGCAGCACGTGGTTGACCAGCGCGGCCGGGTCGACGATCACGTCGACGTCCTCGGCCAACCGCTGCCAGGTGTCGGCATCCAGGCCGAGGTTCTCCTCGCCCTTGTCGCCGGCCACCACCTGCAGGTGCTTGGCCGCCAATTCCCGATAGCGGGCAAGCATTTTCGCGTCACCGCTGTCGAAGACGTCGTCGAGCCGGCGGCGGGCGTCCTCATCGGAGCGGGCCCGCACCAGGCAGATCAGCGTGCCGTCCGCCTCGCCATAAGCGGCATCGAGCCGTTCCAGCCACTCCAGCGCCAGGTAGCGGCCCAAGAAGCCGGTGGCACCGGTGAGCAGCACGGTGCGCACCTGCTCGGACGGGCCGGGCAGGGACGGTGCCGCAGCCAGAGTGGCCTCGTCGAGGAACTTGTCCAGGGTGAGCTGAGCGGCGGTCACCTCGACCGCGTCGCGGCCGTGAACCGAGGCGAAACTGGGCCGTCTGGTACCGGTTTGAGCGCCCTGCCGCTCGGCATCGATGTAGTCGGCGATCGACGCCAGATCGCTTGCCGGACTGACGATGACGCCGACCGGGACGTCGACATCGAAGATGTCGCGCAGCAGGTTGCCGAAGGTCAGCGCGGACAGCGAGTCACCACCGAGGTCGGTGAAGTGGGAGTCGGACGCGACGTCGGCCGAGGAACCCAGCAGTGCGGCGGCGGCTCGGGCCACGGTCTCGCCCGTGGGCCGCTGTGCGCCGTTCCGGCGTAGCTCGGTCAGCTCGTTGGCCTGACCTTCGGCCAGGTCGGTGTAGAGCCGCTCTAGGCGTTCACCGTAGTGCGCCTTCAGTTTTGGCCAGGCCAGCTTGCGGATGCCGGTGAGCAGCCCGTTCTCCAGGGTGAAGGGTTCGGCCTCGACGATGAAGTCTCGGGGTACCTCGTAGGACTGCAGGTCGGCATCCTTGGCGACTTGCTGGAGCGACTCGGCGATGGCCGACTTGAGGCCGGCGGCATCCAAGCGTGCCAGGGCGTCCTCCGTCGGCACCACGACCGCCACCAGGTAGGGCTGCGCACTGTTGCCGTAGACGTAGATCTGGCGCAACAGTGGGCTGTTGCCGAACTCCGCCTCCAGTTTGGCCAGGGTGACGAACTCGCCCTGGGCCAGCTTGAGTACGTTGTTGCGCCGGTCGACGTAGACCAGGTGGTCAGGCGCGACCTCGGCGACCACGTCGCCGGTGCGGTAGTAGCCGTCGGCGTCGAACACCTCGGCGGTGATCTCCGGGCGCTTGTAGTAACCGGGGAACAGGTTCTCGGTCTTGAGCAGCAGCTCACCGCGCGGGTGCGGCTGGTCGGTGCCGAAGTAGCCGAGGTCGGGCACGTCGGCCAGCTTGTAGTCAAGCACCGGCGGCCGCTGCACTTGGCCGTCGAAGAGCACCATCCCGGCCTCGGTCGATCCGTAGCCGTTCATCACGTGCTGTTCGGTGAGCTCCTCCACCCAAGTCCGCAGCTCCTCGGAGATCGGCGCGGATCCGCTCATCGCGAAGATGCAGCGCCCGCCGAGCAGGTCGCGGCGCATCTGGGCGAGCACCTGCGCCTCGGCGGCCTCCCCGCCTCCGTCGGCGATTCCGTTCAGTTCGCTTTGGAAGTGCTGGAAGAGCATCTCCCAGATCCGGGGCACCAAGTTCAGCTCGGTGGGCCGCACCAGCGCGAGGTCTTCGAGGAATGTCGACAGGTCGCTACGCGCACTGAAGTAGGCGGTGCCGCCGTTGCCGAGCGTGCCGAAAAGGATGCCGCGACCCATGATGTGGCTCATCGGCATGAAGTTCAGGGTGATCGAGGCGGCGCTCGGCCCGAACCAGTTCTTGGTCGACCGGACCCACATCCGCGACACGTTGCTCTGCGGGTACATCGCACCCTTGGGCGCTCCGGTGCTGCCGGAGGTGTAGACGAGCAGGGCCAGCGGGTCATCCTGCTCGTCGGCAGCGGACTCGGCCGGCGCGGACAGGTTGCGGCCGCGGGCGAGCAGGTCGGCCAGCGGCTCGACCACGATCTCGAGACCGGCCAGTCGCGCCCGGGCGTCCGCGAGCGCGTCCCGGTGGTCGTCGACCTGCTCGTGGTAGTCGAACACCACCAGGCGGGTCGGGGCCGGCCCGGCCAGCACCAACTCGACCGCGTCGGACAGTGAGCCCACGCTGGCGGCGATCACGCGCGGCTCGGTCTCGGCCACGATCGGAGCCAGGGTGCCGACCGCCGCTGAGGTCTGCAGCGGCACGGAGACGCCACCGATCTGACCCAGCGCAACGTCGATGACGGTGTAGTCGACGCTGGTGAAGCCCAGCACCGCGACGCGGTCACCGGGCCGGACGGCGGCGGCGGCCAGGGCCGCGCTGACGGCGCGGACCCGTTGCGCCAACTCGCCGTAGCTGACGGTGTCGAAGCGGGGCTGCAATTGCGCGACGGTGCGCCCGGACGCCGGGTCGGCGACGAACTCGACTGCGCGCTGACCGAGCGCGGGCCGGTCGGCATAGCCGTCCAGGACGGCTCGCACGATCGGCGCCAGCTTCGTCTGCGCTTCGACGGCGGCGGCGACGGCCGGGTCGGGTTGGGCTGCGGCGAACTGGGGATCGGACGCGGCCAGCACGGCGACGCGAAGGGCCTTCTGTTCCTCGGCTGCGGTGGATGAATCGATAGACATAATCGGGACCTCTAAGGGGATATCGCTGAAGTATTTTTTCGAGGGTGCGACGCTGCGCCAACAAAAACTATGTTAGCAAAACTAATTTAATTTAGGCGCCCTGAGCTGGTGTGATGTTGCACGCAGTGCGAGCCGACAGTGGTCCACGACCCAGATCAGCTGATCGATTCCTCCAGCCACGGCAGCAGCCACTTCACCCCTTCGGGCGTGAGGTGGATGCCGTCGCTGCGGACCTTGATGCCGTCCACCTTGGCGGTGTAGCTGCCGGCCGGCCCGAGCTTCTTGTTCAGATCCGTCACCGTGACGGCGTCGCGGCCGTGCACCTCTCGGCGCAGCAGGGCGTTCCAGCGGTCCACCCGGACCGGATCGTCTTCGGGCCACAGGCTGCCGTCGGGCCGCTCACCGAAGCGGCTGTAGGGCACCGTCGTCACCACCACCCGGCTGCCGGCCGCTTCCAGCACGTCCAGCGCGCTGCGCAGTTCCGCGGTGAGATAGCTGTCGAACGTCGGATCACCGATGTGGGTCCACTGGCCCTCGTTGACCCGGTCCACGGTCTCCCAGCGTCCGACGAACAGAAGCACCACATCAGGCTGGTCGGCGGCTACCTGGCGTGCCCAGCGGGCCGGCCAACCGTCGCAGTCCTTGCCCTGATCGATCACCCTGCCGGCCCAGCGGTAGGGCCCGGCGCGCACGATGCTGCAGCCCACCACGGTGTGGTCAATGAAGTCGTATCCGGGGGTGGCCGGCAGGTAGTGCATCACCGTCCACCCGATCGAGTCGCCGAACACCGAGACCGTGCGCGGCCGGTCGGGGTCGTGGTGCACCGGCCGCGGGGTGGGCCGCCGCGACGTCGACGGCGGGTTCGGCGCCTCGATCGGGGAGACCGCCGCGGCCGCCGCCACGTCCGGGGACAGGCCGTTGACCGCCGACGGCCGTTCGACGACCGGCACCACCAGCACGGTGACCGCGATCGCGGTGCCGCTGATGGCCGCCCCGAGCGGCAGCATCGAGACCCGCGCCGGCCGCCAGTGCCGGATCGGCTCCTCGATGACCCACCAGGACACCGCGGCCAGCACCAGGGTGGCCGCGCACCGCGCGCCGAACAGCGCCCAGCCCGACCACCCGGTGCGTTCGCCGTTGAGCACCAGGAACACCGGCCAGTGCCACAGGTAGACGCCGTAGGAGATGGTGCCCAGCCACACCAGTGGCCGCCACGCCAGCGCCCGGGCCGGCAGCCCGCTCTGGTGCAGCGCGACCGGTGCGATCACCGCGATCGCCGCCACCGCGACGACGGTGAACAGCCCGCCGTGGAACTCCGCGGCGGACCCGGTGCTGCGGTGGGCGGCCACCCCGAGCACGGTCAGGCCTGCGATCGCCAGCGCGCCGGCGACCAGACGGCCCCGCCGGCTGCGGACCACCGAGAACCCTGCCGTCAGCGCCGGCCAGTCCCCCACCAACAGTGCCGCGGCGGCGGCCCCGATCAGCAGCGCCTGCGCCCGGGTGTCGGTACCGAAGTAGACCCGGTCGCGGGTCGCGTCAGATGCCAGCATCTCCGCGGCTGCCGCGGAAGCCGCCGCACTGACGCTGGCCAGTAGGAATACGGTCAACCGCACGCCGCCGACGGTGGCGCGGGAGTCGCGGCGCCGGGCCCGGGCGCCCAGGGTCACAGCGATCGCGACCAGCAGCAGCGGCCAGATGAAGTAGTACTGCTCCTCCACCCCGAGTGACCAGGTGTGCTGCAGCGGCGACGGCGTGCCCGCCTCGGTGAAGTAGTCGGTGTGCTGGGCGACGAAGTGCCAGTTGGCCACCCAGAAGAACGCGGCGATGGCGTCTTCGCGCAGGCCCACCACCGCATCCGAGGGCAACAGCTGGTGGGCGATCGCCACGGTGAGCACCATCAGCACCAGGGCGGGCAGCAGGCGTCGCCCGCGCCGGATCCAGAACCCGCCAAGTTCGATGCGGCCGGTGCGGCTCAGTTCGTCGAGTAGCAGCGAGGTGATCAGGAATCCGCTCAGCACGAAGAACAGGTCCACCCCGATGAACCCGCCCGACATTCCGGGGATGCCGCCGTGGTCGGCCAGCACCAACGCGACGGCGATGGCCCGCAGGCCGTCGAGGGCGTGAATGCCGGGTTTGCGTCCGCCCCGTCGGGTCCGGTCCGCGGCACGCGCGGTGCCCAACCGGGCGGCACGCGGAGCCGGCGCGACCCAGCGAGGTTTGGCCGGGGTACGCATCGAGGTGGCCCGGCGTGTCCGGTTCCCGGCCGACGGATGTGTGCGATCCTGGCCGCCGTTGGCGCCGATTGGTCGATCCTCTCCCTGGTGGACCACCGAAATCTTAGGGCCGACCCACCCCTACTACGGGGATGACACGCTCGGCGTCAGGACACCAATTCGGCAGTGCGCCACCAGATCAGCGCGACGAACAGGGCCAGCAGCAGCACGCTGGCCGCCACCTGCACCCGGGTCCGGTTCGGCTGCGGCGGATAGACATAGGCGAAGGCGACCACCACCCCGGTGATCAGTCCACCGACGTGACCCTGCCAACTGATGTTCGGAATGGTGAAGGTGAAGACCAGGTTGATGACGATGATCGCGGCCACCCAGCCGATGTCCATCCGCAGCCGGCGGCCGATGACCAGGGTGGCGCCGAACAGGCCGAAGATGGCCCCCGAGGCGCCGGCGGTCGCTGAGGTGACCGGCGCGAGCAGATAGACGGCCACCGAACCACCCAGTGCGCTGAGCAGATACATCGCGCCGAACCGCGCCCGGCCGAGCAGGCCCTCCAGTTGCGGTCCCACCACGTAGAGCGCCCACATGTTGAGCAGCAGGTGCATCGGGCCGTAATGCAGGAAGGCGGAGGTCAGCAGGCGGTAGAGCTGGCCGTGGGCCACCGCCGGCGTCCAGAGCACCAGCTCGGAGTCCAGGTCACGGGAGGACACCTGCGCGACGAAGGCCAGCACGCACAACGCGATCAGCCCGTAGCTGACCACCGGCGCACCCGAGGCCGCCCGAACCCCGCGAACGCGGGGCCGGGTGGTGCGGCGCAGCTGGGCGGCTCCGGCCTGCGCGCAGTCCACGCAGTGCTGGCCGACGGCCGCGCTGCGCATGCAGTCACCGCAGATGTGGCGATCGCATCGGGTGCAGCGCAGCGCGGTGACCCGATCGGGATGCCGGTAGCAGACGGTCATGGGGTACACCCTCTCACTGTCCCGGCGGTAGATTCTGCAGCTGTGGCACCACAGGCACCCCGCAGACCGTTCAATGAGGCCGTCACCCGGTTCTGGAGCTTCGCGGCTCCGGCGTATGACGTCCAGTACCTCCAGCAGCTGGTCTATCGGCCGGCCCAGGACGAGCTGATCGCCGCGCTGCGCGCCCATGCGCCGGCCCGGGTCGCCGACATCGCGTGCGGCACCGGCATCCTGGCCGACCGCATCGAGCGCGAACTGGCGCCCGAGGCGGTTTACGGCGTGGACATGTCGCAGGGCATGCTCGCCCAGGCCCGGGAGCGTTCCTCGCGGGTGCAGTGGCTGACCGGGCCGGCCGAGCAGCTGCCGTTCGCCGACGGCGCGCTCGACGCGCTGGTCACCAGCTCGGCGTTTCACTTCTTCAACCAGCCGGCGGCGGTGCGGGAGTTCCACCGGGTGCTGGCGCCGGGCGGCATGGCGGCGGTCACCGCGATGAGTCCGCGGCTGCCCGACCCGCTGCACCGGCTGTCGGGCCTGCGGTGGAACCCGGCGAAGCAGCCCACCCCCAGCGAGATGCGCACGCTGTTCACCGACGCCGGGTTCACCGTGGCCGACCAGCATCGGGTGGCGCGCCCCGCGTGGACGCTGATCGTGTCCGACCTGATCACGGTGGGCGTCAAGCCCTAGCAGGTACCTTCGTCAGGTATGAGACCGATGAAGCAGGCCGGGGCGGTGGCTGTCGCGCTGACGGCCTGGTTCGCCGGTGCCGGGACCGCCGCCGCTGACCCGACCCCTGCTCCCCCGCCCGCGCCCAAGCAGGTGATCGACGCCGACGGCACGTTCACGGTCGGGAAGGACATCGTGCCCGGCACCTACCGCTCCGACGGGCCGCGGGACGGCAACGCCTGCTACTGGCGGCGGATCAGCGGCGGTAAGACCGTCGACAGCGCCATGACCAAGCAGCCGCAGGTGGTGCTGATCGAGCCGGGCGACACCGCGTTCCGCACCGACCGGTGCCAGACCTGGCAGCTGACCGAGTGCCCGCCCACCTGCGCGCCGGTGCCGCAGCAGTCGGTGAACCTGCCGGATGTGCTGAAGGGCTTTGTGCCAACACCCCGGCCGCCGGCTCCCGCTCCCGCTCCCGGCGGTTGACGCTAGCCGGCGGTCCCGAACAGATCCCCCAGGGTGCTGCTGATCGATGAAGCGGTCTCCTGCAGCACCATGTACTCGATTCCCAACGCCAGCGTCATCAGGCCGGTGTCCGCCGCCAGCGGCAGACCGAAGGCGTCCAGCGGGTTCGACGCGATGTTGTCGGCGAACAGCGTGGCGTCATAAGCCGGCAGGTTGAACGTCAGCGCGGTGCCGATGTCGGCAGTCGGCAGCAGCACCGAATACGCCTGGGAGAACGCCGAAGTCAGCCCGTTGACGATGTCGGTGAACGACGGCGTGCTGCCGGACAGCAGGTCACCTATCGACGACGATGCGGTGGTCGTCGTGGGGTGCTCCAGGTCGTTGAGGAAGGCGCTCCAGCCCTCCTGCAATGCCGGGCCCATGTTGTTCATGGCGGTCGCCAGCTGCGCGCTGGACGGGAACAGTCCGAAGGTGGTGGGCACGTTGGCCTGCCCGACGTCCCAGCCGTTGTTGTCGGGGTTGTCGTAGCCCAGGTTGACGATCTGGGTCAGTACCGGATTCAGCAGGTCGACCACCGGCTTGCCGAGCAGGCCCTCGAAGGGCCGCAGCAGCGGCAGCACCTGGTCGTCGGCCATCGGGACCATGTAGTAGGTGGTGTTGCCGTCGTAGCCGGCGGTGGTGGGCAGCAGGATCGCGTTGTTGATCTGGTCGGGGGTCAGGTCCCGGTAGGTCGGGTGGACGTACTCGATGCCCAGGAAGGCGTTGAGGTCGGCCAGGAAGTTCAGGGTGTACTTCGGGAAGTCGGCGAAGCCGTCGTACTCCTGGGTGTAGATGGTGGTGTCGTAGATGGTGTCCGGCGGGGTGGCGCCGCTGAACGTGATGCCCAGGCTGGGCAGGCTCAGCCCGTCGAAGCGCTCCAGCAGGCCGCCGTCGGGGTTGCTGGGGTCACCGACGAGGACGAACTTGACCGCGTCGGCGGCCACCCCGTCCTTCTCCAGGTTGGGCATCACCATCCCGGAGATGGTCGAACTCTGCGATTCGCCGAAGACCGCGACGGTGTTGCCCGCGGCGACCTGATTCTCGATGTCGCTGGTCAGGATCGTGGTGCCCTGGGCGAACGACTGGTCGAACGGCAGGCTCTTGACGCCGGTGTAGATCGGCGATCCGCCCTCGGGGGTGAAGACACCCTGTGAGACCGCACCGGGCAGGATCCGCTGGATGTAGGCATTGGCACCGTCGATGTAGTCCTGCGACGGGATCGGTGTGCCGGTGCCGCCGACGACCAGGCCCACGTCTTGACCCGCGGCCAGCGCGACGGCGCGGAACTGCGGTGATGCCGCCGCGGGTGCGGCCGGCACGGCGGCGAGCAGGCCGGCGCCCACCAGGGTGACGCCGGAGGTGGCACAGAGTCGGAGTGCAGTGCGAGAGTCCACTCCTGAACCCTACGAGCAATAAAGCTGAGCGTTCAATGAAAATCAGCTGGATGTTACCGGCCGGTCCAGCAGCAGGGTGGCGGCGTCGACCAGCGTCTGGATCACTTCGTCGGTGCTGAAATCGCTCAGCCACAGGTTGGGTGCGTCGGTGCGGTGCAGCATCGCCACGCCGTGCAGCGCCACCGAGAGCGCGGCCGCGATCCGCTCCGACCCGGACGTCTTGCCGCTGCAGGCCAGCAGCGCCCGGGTGACGGTGTCGAGGGCCTGACGGGCGGCCGGCGGCGCCTGGCCGTCCTGGGTCATCAGCGCATAGCGCAGCGGGTGGCGCTGGGCGAACGACACATACACCCGGCAGCCGATCAGCAGCCGCTCGCGAGGGTCGGTGGCCGACTGGACCTGGTCGGCGATCTCTTCGGACACCTGAAGCCAGCTGGCCTCCGCGACGGCTTCGAGCACCCGGTCCCGGTCCTCGAAATGGCCGTAGACCGACGGCGCGGCGATGCCGGCCTCCCGGGCGATGCTGCGCAGCGACACCTCGCCCTCGCTGCCGGCGGCGTCGATGACGCGGGTGGCCGCCGCGAGGATCTCGTCGCGCAGCAGCGCGCCGTGGCCGCGCAGATTGCGCTGACGGGGGGTACCGGACACATCGACATCCTAACGATTGTTAGTTGATTGCATCTGCGTGCTGCGCAACACCTCGGCAACGAGTGTGAGCTGGCACAATCTAACTTTACATGCGTTTCCTTATGGCCGTAAGGTCAACGGTCATGAGCGCAATGCGAAAGCTGCGGGGGCCGCTGGAACGGCTGTGGATCGTGCTGGTGATCGTCCCGGTCGTCGCGGTAGGAACCCTGGTGATCTACCGGTTCCACGGCGTCTTCGGCGCCCAGGGCGCCGCCGCCTCGGGAAACGACGGCGGCCAGATCATCTCGACCGTGCCCAAGTACGTCACCTATGAGGTCTACGGCCCCGAAGGCACCTCGGGCATGGTCAGCTACGTCGACGAGCGGGCCCAGTCCCAGGAGACGACGTTCGCCTCGCTGCCCTGGTCGCTGACCATGACCACCACCGCGCCCAGCGTGTTCGCCAACGTGATGGCCCAGGGCGACAGCTCCGAGCTGGGCTGCCGGATCACGGTCAACGGCGAGCTGCGCGACCAGCAGCGCGCCGACGGGCACGCGGCCGCGACGTTCTGCGTGGTGAAAGCGGCATGAGCGGCCACCGTGGTTCGGCCACCGAGCCCCGCTACCCGCGGGTGATCCGGGCGCTGTCCATCCCGATCATCCTGTTCTGGCTGGCCGCCACCGCGGCCACCAATCTGCTGGTGCCGCAGCTGGAGATCGTCGGCGCCCACAACGCCGTCTCGCTGTCGCCGCAGGACGCGCCGTCGGTGATGGCCATGAAGCACATCGGCGAGAAGTTCGGCGAGTTCAGCTCCGACAGCGTGTTGATGATCGTGCTGGAGAGCGACAAAGAGCTTCAAGACGACGCCCACCGCTACTACGACCGGCTGGTGGCAAGCCTGCAGGCCGACACCGCCCACGTCGAACACGTGCAGGACTTCTGGGGCGACCGGGTCACCTCGGCGGGATCGCAGAGCGAGGACGGCCGGGCCGCCTACGTGCAGGTCCATCTGGCGGGAAACCAGGGTTCGGCCCAGGGCGTGGAATCGGTCGACGCGGTGCGCGAGATCGTGGAGCACTCCGATCCGCCGGCCGGCCTGCGGTCGTATGTGACCGGTCAGGCGGCCCTGGTCGCCGACACCAACGAGGCCGGCGACGCCTCCATGGTGAAGATGACCGGGATCACCCTGGTCGTCATCGCGGTGATGCTGCTGGTGGTGTACCGGTCTTTTCCCACCACCTTGATCGGGCTGCTGGTGGTGGTCACCGAGATGAGCATGGCCCGCGGGCTGATCGCGGTGCTGGCCGACTTCCACGTCTTCGCGATCTCCACCTTCGTGGTCAGCATCCTGACCGCGCTGGCGATCGCGGCGGGAACCGACTACTGGATCTTCCTGATCGGCCGCTATCACGAGGCCCGCAACGCCGGCGAAGATCCCCGATCCGCCCAGCGCACCACGCTGGCCAGCGTCAGCCACGTGATCCTGGGCTCCGGGCTGACCATCGCCGGGGCCATGCTGTGCCTGCACTTCACCCGGCTGAACTACTTCAACACGCTGGCGGTGCCGTGCGCGCTGGGCATGTTCACCATCTTGGCGATGGGGCTGACGTTCGCGCCGGCGGTGCTCGCTCTGGGCAGCCGGTTCGGGCTGCTCGACCCCAAGCAGGCGACCAGCGCCGGCGGCTGGCGCAGAGTGGGTACCGCCGTGGTGCGCTGGCCGCTGCCGATCCTGGCCGCCGCCACCGCCGTTGCCGCCGTGGGTGTTCTGGTGCTGCCGGGCTATAAGACCAGCTACGACAATCGGCACTACATTCCCGCCGATGTGCCGTCCAACATCGGCTACGCCGCCGCCGAGAAGCATTTCAGCTCCGCGCGGATGAACCCCGACATGCTGATGGTCGAAACCGATCACGACATGCGCAACTCGCGCGACATGCTGGTGCTCGATCGCATCGCCCGCAACATCTTCCGTGTTCCCGGCGTCGAGCGGGTGCAGTCCATCACCCGGCCGCTGGGCCCACCGCTCGAGCACGGATCGGTGCCGTTCCAGATCAGCGCGCAGGGCGTGACGATGCGAGAGAATCTGCAGTTCCTGCGCGCCCGCCTGGACGACACCGCGACCATGGCCGACCAGCTGACCTCGATGGTCGCGGTGATGGACCGGCTGCACGACCTGACGGTGCAGCTGTCCGACGCCACCCACGGCACCGATGAGGCCACCCACGACATGGCGGGCACCATGGAAGAGGTTCGGGACCGGATCGCCGACTTCGACGACGAGGTCCGGCCGCTGCGGAACTACTTCTATTGGGAGCCGCACTGTTTCAACATCGGCGTGTGCAACGCGTTCCGGTCGATGTTCGACGCCACCGACGGCTTCGACAAGCTGGCCGAAAACACCGCGTCGCTGGCCGATCAGCTGGACCGGGTCGATGCGATCACGCCGGAGATCGCTGCTCAGATCCCGCCGATGATGGCCATCGCCACCAACATGCGCGACCTGATGCTGACCATGCACAGCAGCTTCAGCCAGGTGGTCACCCAGCTGGAGCAGATGACCGACACCGCCGCGGTGATGGGCCAGGTCTTCGACGACGCCCGCAACGACGACATGTTCTACCTGCCGCCGGAAGCCTTTGACAGCCCGGACTTTCAGCGCGGCATGGAGCTGATGATGTCGCCGGACGGCCAGGCCGCACGCATCCTGATCACCCACGACACCGACCCGGCGACCGTCGAGGGCATCGCGACCGTCGGCGCCGAACTGCAGGCCGCCAAGGAGGCCGTCAAGGGCACCCCGCTGGCCAAGGCGAAGTTCTACCTGGGCGGCACCGCCGCCACCTACGCCGACATCGCGACCGGCGCGCACTACGACCTGCTGATCGCGGCGATCGCCGCCATCATCCTGATCTTCGTGGTGATGCTGCTGATCACCCGGGCGCTGGTCGCCTCGATCGTGATCGTCGGGACCGTGGTGCTCTCGCTGGCGTCGTCGTTCGGGCTGTCGGTGCTGTTGTGGCAGTACGTGTTCGGTATCGAGTTGCAGTGGCTGGTGATCGCGATGAGTGTGATCGTGCTGCTGGCGGTGGGCTCGGACTACAACCTGCTGGTGGTCTCCCGGATGAAGGAGGAGATCGGGGCCGGCCTCAAGACCGGGCTGATCCGCGCCATGGGCGCCACCGGCAAGGTGGTGACGGCGGCCGGAATGGTGTTCGCGTTCACGATGATCGCGATGATCGCCAGCGACCTGCGCTCGGTCGGCCAGATCGGCACCACGATCGGGCTGGGCCTGCTGTTCGACACGTTCATCGTGCGCAGCCTGATCACCCCGTCGATCGCTGCGCTGCTGGGACGGTGGTTCTGGTGGCCGATCAACGTGCACCGCCGGCCCGCCCCGGTGCCCGCCGAGGCTCCCGCCGTCGTCGCAGACACGCCGACCCAGGTGTTGCCGGCACCCGTCCCGGCCGGCTAGCGATCTTACTGTTACGCCAAGGCGCTCTTAATTTTCTTAATTTGCCTGTATCGTCGGTCCCTGGCGTCACGGAAGGGGACTGCGGTGGGCGAATCGACAACGTCGGCGGTTGTGCTGGGAGCCGGCATGGCTGGGCTGCTGGCGGCCTCGCAGAACACCACCCACCGCCGGCTGGCCGAAAAGCCGATGGGCACACTGTTCGACAGACACTCAGGAGACACCCATGCTTGACGTGACCTACCGCAACGCACGCGCCCGGATCGCCGCGCTGGCCGCCGGGCTCACCGACACCCAGCTCGCCACCCCGGTTCCCGCCACACCCAGCTGGACGGTGCATGAGCTGCTGGCGCATCTGGCCGGCGGTGCCGCCGACGCCGCGGCGAACCGGCTCGACGGCGCTCCCGGCGCGTCCTGGACCGCTCGGCACGTCGCCGAACGTCGCACCCGCCCGGTCGCCGAGCTGATCGCCGAATGGGAGGCCGACGCCCCGGCCGTGGAGGCCGCCCTGGTGGGCCAGAAGTTCGACGGCCCCAATCTGGCCGCCGACGCCATCTGCCACGAGGCCGACCTGCACGAGGCGCTGGGACTGGCCCGCACCGATCGTGAGCATTGGCAGCCGCTGCTCGACGTGATGGGCAGGCTTCCCGGCCGACGGCTGCGCGACACCGCGACGCTCCTGATCAGCGACGAGCTGGGGCAGCAATGGCGCTGCGGCACAGGCGAAACCGTCATCACGCTGCGTGCCGACGGCTACGAGCTGATGCGTGCGCTGTTCAGCAGGCGCTCGCGGCGCCAGATCGCAGCCTGGGACTGGTCGCCGGAGCCATCCGAGCAGCTGGTCGACGGCTTCGGCGCGTTCGGCCATCGCGACGACGACCAGCCGATCCCGGCCGCCTGACTTTCAGGCCGAGCGGGCGGTGTTGAGGCCGGCGACCAGGCCCGCCTGTGACATGCTCGCCGAATGGTGTGGGACCGGTTGGCGACCGCCGCGACCGGGCGCCGTTGTTGGCTGGTGGCGCTGGTTCCACTGTTGATCGCGATCGCGCTGCTGGCCCTCAGCGGAGTCAACGACGCCGCCACCCGCTCACCGGTGGCGCTGCCGGGAGACTCCGAGTCGGCCCGCGTCGCCGCCCTGCTTTCCGAGTTCGCCGACGGCGACCAGGCGAGTGCGCTGCTGGTGGCCACCCGCAAGGACGGCCTGCCGCTGTCCCCGGATGACCTGGCCGCACTTGCCCAAGCCTGCGACCGGATGGCACAGCTGCCGCAGGTGCTGACCGGCCCGCCGGCACCGATGCTGGTCTCCGCCGACGGCCACGCGGCGTTGGCACCGGTGGTCTTGAGCGCCCAACTGTCGGGTTTCGAGCTCACCGACACGGTCAAGGCGCTGCGCGCTGCGGCCCGCGACGGCCTGCCGGGGCGGTTGGCCACGCACATCACCGGCGGGCCGGCCTTCGGCGCCGACATCGCCGACGCCTTCACCGGCGCCAACGTCACGCTGCTGGTGGTGACCGCGCTGGTGGTGGCACTGCTGCTGATCGTCACCTATCGTTCCCCGGTGCTGTGGCTGGCGCCGCTGATCGTGATCGCGTTCGCCGATCGGGTCGCCACCGTGGTGGGCGCCGACGTCGCTCGGGTCGCGGGGGTGACGTTCGACGGCTCCACCTCCGGGATCACCAGCGTCCTGGTGTTCGGCGCCGGCACCAACTACGCGCTGCTGTTGATCTCGCGCTACCGCGAGGAGCTGCGTGCCGAGCCCGAGCATCGGATCGCGTTGCGCAGCGCGGTGACCGCCGCCGGCCCGGCGATCCTGGCCAGCAACGCCACCGTGGTGCTGGCCCTGCTGACCCTGATCCTGGCGGCCACGCCGAGCACCCGCAGCCTCGGCCTGTGCGCGGGTTGCGGTCTGGTGGTGGCCGCGGTGTTCGTGCTGCTGGTGCTGCCTCCGCTGCTGGCGTGGTGTGGACGAAAGGTGTTCTGGCCGTTCATTCCCCGGACCGGTAGCGGCTCGATCGACACGACCGGGCCGTGGCACCGGGTCGCCGACGCGGTCTGTCGCCGTCCCGCCGTGGTGTGCATCGCGGCGCTGGCGGTGCTGGCGGTCTCGGCGGCCGGGCTGGCGGGCACCGGCATCGGGCTGTCGCAGACCGAGCAGTTCCGGCTACGGGCGGATTCGGTGAGCGGATTCGAAGCCCTGGCACAGCATTTCCCGGGCGGCGCGGCCGGACCGACGGTCGTCGTCGGCCCCACCGGCAGCGCGCCCGCGATCGGACAGAGCATCGCCGCGGTTCCCGGCGTGGTCGCGGCCGTCCCGGCCGGGCAGTCCGCCACAGGACTCACCAAGTGGTCGGTGGTGCTCGACGCAGCGCCGGCGACCGATCAGGCGTTCACCATCGTTGCCGCGCTGCGGGATTCGACCGGAGCATTGGTGGGCGGCGCAGACGCCCAGGCCCTCGACGTCCGCGACGGCGCGGTGCGTGATCGCCGGGTGCTGATCCCGCTGATCCTGCTGGTGGTGCTCGCGGTGCTGTTCGTGCTGCTGCGGGCTGCCGTGGCGCCGCCGGTCCTGGTGGCCGCCACCGTGCTCAGCGCGCTCGCCGCCTTGGGCCTGGGAAGCTGGGTGAGCCTGCACGCCTTCGGGTTTCCCGCGCTGGACAACGGCACTCCGCTGTTGGCGTTCCTGTTCCTGGTCGCCCTGGGCGTGGACTACACGATATTTCTGGTGACCCGCGCCCGCGAGGAGACCCCAGCCCACGGCACCCGCGCCGGCATGGTGCGGGCGGTGTCGGCCACCGGCGGGGTGATCACCAGCGCCGGAGTCGTGTTGGCGGCGGTGTTCTGCGTCCTCGGGGTGCTGCCGCTGATCGTACTGACCCAGCTGGGCATCATCGTGGGCTTGGGAATCCTGTTGGACACCTTCGTCGTTCGCACCCTGGTGATTCCGGCACTGTTCGCGCTGATCGGCGATCGGGTCTGGTGGCCCAGCATCCCGCGCTGAGTTCTTACAGCGCAGCCCAGATCGACTTGGTCTTGAAGTAGCCGTCGATGCCCTCGTAGCCGAACTCCTTGCCGACGCCGGACTGCTTGTAGCCGCCGAACGGCACGTTGTGGTCGAAGGTCAGCTGGCAGTTGAGTCCCACCATGCCGGCCTGCAGCCGCTTGCCCAGGTTGTGGGCGCGGGCCAGGTTGGAAGTCCAGGCGGTGGCGGCCAGGCCGTAGCTGGTGTCGTTGGCCATCGCGATGGCTTCGTCGTCGTCGTCGAACGGCAGGATCGTGACGACCGGGCCGAAGATCTCCTCTTTGTACAGCCGGCTGGTGGCCGGGTCGACGCCGGTGACCACGGTGGGCTTGACGAAGTAACCCTTGCGGTCGAGCCGGTAGCCGCCGCTGACGATCTCGACGCCGTCGGACTTGCCCTGCTCGATGTAGCCCAGCACCCGGTCGAGTTGCTTGGCGCTGACCAGCGGACTGATCATGGCGCCCTCATCCTTGGGCCCGCCGAGCACCAGGTTCTCCCCGATCATCGAGATGCCCGCGACCACCCGCTCGTACACACTGCGCTGCACGAAAACCCTTGAGCCGCAGACGCATCCCTGACCGGAGTGCACGAAGATGCCCATCGAGGCCATCATGATCGCCATGTCCAGGTCGGCGTCTTCGTAGATCAGCACCGGTGACTTGCCGCCGAGCTCCAGGGTGACCTTTTTCAGGTTGTCCGCCGAGTCGCGCATGATCTGCTTGCCGACCTCGGTGGAGCCGGTGAAGGCGACCTTCTCCACGTCGGGGTGCGCGGTGATCGCCGCGCCGGCGGTGGCGCCGTAACCGATCACGAAGTTGGCGACGCCGTCGGGAACCCCGGCTTGGGCGATCAGCCGCTCCAGTAGCACCGCTGAGAGCGGGGTCTCCTCGGCGGGCTTGACGACGCTGCTGCATCCGGCGGCCAATGCCGGGGCGATCTTGGCGCAGGCGTTGAACAGCGGGCCGTTCCACGGGTAGATCAGGCCGACGACGCCGTAGGGCTCCTTCTGGGTGTAGGCGTGGAAATTCGCGTGGGTGCTGTTGACGCCGCCCTCCATCTGCACCTGGTAGCTCGATCCGGTGATCTTGGTGCACCAGCCGGCGTAGTAGCGGAAGAACTCCGCGCAGGTGGACACGATCATTTCGGCCTGCGCCGGCGGCATGCCGGCGTCCAGGGATTCCAGCTCGGCGAACTCCGCGGCGTGCTCGTCGATCAGGTCACCGAGGCGCCACAGCGCCTTGGCGCGCTTGCGACCCGGCAGGTCGGTCCACACACCCGACTCGTAAGCCGCCTTCGCGGCGGCGACGGCCGCGTCGACGGCGTCGGACCCGGCGTCGCGGAACTCGGTGATCTGCTCCTCGGTGGCCGGGTCGATGACCGGGATCACCTCGCCCGTGCCGGGGCGCTTGGCCAGATCGTCGATTACCGACTGCACTGTCATGAACGAGTCCTTCTGGTCGCGGAGGCAGGATGCTGTGCACCTGCTTAGCACCCCGAGTGCGGGGAGGTCAACAGTTGGACCATCGACATGACACTCTAATCATGAACTGTAAAGTCGTGAAATATGCAGGCGCTGGTCAGACCGGTTCGTGTTCACAGCGGGAAATGGGGTAACTCACCACGATGACAGCCGCATCCGGCCGCCGACGCCATCGTGTCCCGGCCCTGAACCTGGCTGCCGAGCTGGGTCGCGGCGTCGGCCGGGTGGCCCTGGGCACGGTCGGTGGAAAGCTGCCGCGGCGCGTTTCCGATCTGACCGCGGCTCAGCTGTCCCGGATCCTCGGGCGCCGCGTGGATCGGGTGCGTGTCGTCGACGGCGATGCCGGTACGTCCTCACGAGCCCGACTGGCGCTCGACTGCGACGGCGTGCCCGCCACGGTATTCGTCAAGATGCCCGCCCAAACATTCGCGCTGCGGTTCGTCACCGAGCTGGGCCGGCTGGCCGAGACCGAGACCCGGTGACACCGTCGCCGCGCTGCAGGCGGCACTGTAAAGAAAGGCACGACGTTGGGCATCGTCACCACCAGTTCGGAGACCGCGTTCAGCCATCCCCCGGAGACGATCTATGACTTCGTCACCGATCCGGCCAACTGGACCAAGACCTATCCGGGCAGCGCTCACATCGAAAACCTGCCCAGCCGAATGCCTTTAGAGGTCGGCGACACCTGGACCGAGGCCGGCCCGGACGGCGGCCGCATCTTCACCTGGCAGCTCGCCATCGCGACGCGCCCGACGCTGTGGATGTTCAGTTCGGTGGGCCGGCTCGGCCACGACCGCGACGGCAACGGCGGGATGGAAGGACGCATCACCGTGCAGTACCGATTCACCCGACCCGCCGACGGAGTCACGCTGTTCACCCGCACCATGACCGTGGAGGCCTACCGGCACGCGCCCCTGCCGGACGGATTCTTCCGGGCGGTCAACCCCGCCAAGATCGACGAGTACCACGCCGCCATCGCCCGGGAGTTGGCGATGGACCGCTAACGAACCGACGCCTCGCGACGCACCCGGTGATCAGCGGATGGATATCGACCGGCACCTCTGATTCCGCCGCCGCCGGACCCTAGCCGTGGGCCGCGGTGGCGAAGCGTTTGTCGGTGTAGCGCCGCAGGTTGGACAGGAAGCGGCGGAACGCCAGGTTCATCAGCGGGGCACTGACCGGGGAGAAGAACTTGGCCGGGCCGGTCAGCCGGTTGGCCAGCGTCCAGGTGAGCCGGCAGCCCTGCGCGGTGGGTTCGATGCGGTAATCCTCGACGAACACCGCCAGCGCCGAGGTCGAGCTCGCATTGAAGCGAAACGCCATGTGCCGACCGGGTTCCCAGGCCAGGAACTCCTCTTCGCCGACGATGCCGCCGCGCATGTCGACGACACGGGTGGTACCGACGCCATGCGGCTCGGGGCTGGTCCATCTCACATGGGTGATGACAGACGCCCAGTGTGGCCAGGCTTCGGCATCGGCGAGCACCTGCCACACCTGCTCGGGTGTCACGGCCAGTTCGACACTGTTGCTGAACCGCTGCGGCGCGTGCTCGATGAAGTCGAGATCGACTTCATCGCAGGGATACATCGAAGACAACAGTCAGGCTCCTTATCTGGTGTTCAACGCGCTCCGCGCACCAGACGCCCCGGACGGGCGCCGGTGTCGGCGCCGTGGCGCCGGGTGACAACTCCGCTGACGATCGTGGCGTCATACCCGCTCGCGCCCTGCAGCAGGCGACGTCCACCGGCCGGCAGGTCGTAGGCCATCCGAGCCGGGTGCAGCCTCAACGCGTCCATATCGATGACATTGAGGTCGGCCTTCTTGCCGACCTCGATCACGCCGCGGTCGGTCAGACCGAACAGCGCGGCGGTGTCCCGGCACTGCTTGCGCACCACGTATTCCAGCGACAGCTTCTGGCCGCGATGCCGATCGCGCGCCCAGTGGGTGAGCAGGTAGGTGGGATAGGAAGCGTCGCAGATCATTCCGCAGTGTGCGCCGCCATCGGACAGGCCCAGCACGCCGGCGGGGTGGGTGAGCATTTCGCGGATCGCGTCGTGGTTGCCGTCGGCGTAATTGAAGAACGGCAGCATCAGCATCGCGCCGGCATCGGAGGCCAGCATCAGGTCATACAGCGTCGCCAGCGGATCCTCGCCGCGCGCCGCGGCGATCGCCGCCACCGAGCGATCCGGCGTCGGCTCGTAGTCCGGCGGATCCCCCAGGTCGTAGATGCGGTGCAGCGAGTGCTGCACCAGGGCGAACATCGCGTCGAACTGCACGGCGGGGTCGGGCGGCAGATCGTCTTCGGACAGGATCGCCGCCTTGACCACCGGATCGGCGAGCCGCTGCGCCAGCTCCTCACGGCTGCACTGCTCCTTGAGCCGCCGGTAGGTCGGCCGGTGGGTGAAGGCGTGATGGCCGGGGAAGCCGAGCAGCATGCCGAACGGCCGGGCGGCGATCTGCGGGTACAGCGCGCTGCCGGCCTGATGCGCAGCCGCGGAGATGTCGAGCTGCTCACGCCACAGGTTCGGGTCGGCGTCGACCTGGATCAGCGCGAACGAGATCGGCCGGTCGATCTCGGCGCCGAGGCGCTGCATCCACTCGAGCTCCTTCTTCGGCGCCACGATGTCCTCACCGGCGGTACCCTGCGGGGCCAGCTCGAAGACCGCCTGACCGCCCGCTGCCATGGCCCGGCCCAGCCCGAACAACTCGTCTTCGGCGGCGAAGGTGCCCGGTACCGGCTCGCCGTCCATCGCCCGGTGCGCCAGGGTGCGCGACGTCGAGAAGCCCAGCGCCCCAGCCTCGATCGCCTCTTGCACCAGGGCGCTCATCGCGGCGATGTCGTCCGGGGTGGCCGGCTCGTTGCGGGCGCCCCGATCGCCCATGGCGTAGGCACGAATCGCACCGTGCGCGACCTGACTGCCGACGTCGACGGCGAGGCGCTGGCCGTCGACGGCGTCGAGGTATTCGGGGTAGCTCTCCCAGCCCCAGGTGATGCCCTCGGTCAGCGCGGTGCCGGGGATGTCTTCGACGCCCTCCATCAGTTTGATCAGCCACTCTTCGCGGCCCGGCCGTACCGGGGCGAACCCCACCCCGCAGTTGCCGGTGACCACCGTCGTCACGCCGTGGCCGCTGGAGGGCTCCAGCAGGCTGTCCCAACTGACCTGGCCGTCGTAGTGGGTGTGGATGTCGACGAACCCCGGTGCCACGATGCGTCCGGTGGCGTCGATGGTCTCACGGGCCTCGCCGGTCAAGCCCGGATCGTCGGCTCCACTGCGGCGTTGGACCGCCACGACCTTGCCGTCGCGGACACCCACGTCGGCCAGGAAGCGATCGGATCCGGATCCGTCGACGACGGTGCCACCGGTGATCGTGAGGTCATACACGGCAGTCTCCTTGTGTTCGCGGGACTCGGCGCACGGAACTATTGATCAATTTGTACACATCTCGATAATGTGTGCAAGTGCCCGGCGACAACGGATCGAGAACACCACCGCCGCCGCTGCTCGCCGCCGCCACCGAAACCCTGCGCCGGCTCGGCCCGCGGCGCTTCAGCCTCACCGCCGTCGCCGAGGAGGCAGGGGTGTCCCGCGGCACGGTGCACAACGTCTTCGGGACCCGCGACGACGCCATCGCCGCGACGCTCGGCCATTTGTCCGCGGCATTCATCGACACCATGGCCGCCGAGGTGAACGAGCAGGCCAGCCTCGCCGAGCAGGTCGCCGCCGCCGCGGTGCTGATCTCGGCGCATCGCCGACGCTCAGCCGCCGAACCGCGGGCGATCAATCAGAGCGTGCTGGTGCTGCTGCTCGAACACGGCGGCGAGGAGCTGATGCGCCGCTCCGTGCAGCTGTGGACGCCGATGGTGCGCGCCGCGCAACACCGCGGCGAGGTCGACGCCACGCTCGATGCGGGCCGCGCCGGCGAATGGATCGTGCGGATGCTGTTCAGTTTCGAGCTGCTCCCACCCATGCGGGTCAACCTCGACAGCCCGCGCGCGGTCCGAAATTTCGTCTGCGATCACATCGTCGCCGGCCTGAGAGGAGACGACCGTGGCTGAACCCTGCATGCGCGTTCGACCGATCCGGGCGCTATCTTGTTGCTGCTCACTCACGGCTGGCCGGGTTCGATCGTCGAGTTCCTCGACGTGCTTCCGCTGCTGCGCAGCCGGTTCCCCATTGTCGTCGCCTCGATGCCCGGCTACGGGTTCTCCGGGCCCACCCGCCGGCGCGGTGTCGACGTCGCAGCTGTGGCGGCCGCCGTCGACGACGTGATGGGTCAGTTGGGCTATGACCGTTACGTCGCGCAGGGCGGCGATTGGGGCGCGCTGGTCACCCGCGAACTTGGTGAGCATTACGCCAGCCGTGCCGCTGCGATCCACTCCAACATGCTCTTCGCGCCGCCCGACCCGGACAACGCCGAACTGCTGGGCGCCGTGACAGAGGATGAGCAGTCCGCCATCGTCGCCGCGGCGCAGCGCACCGCCGACGGCATGGCCTACCTGAAACAGCAAGCGACGCGCCCCCATTCGCTGGGTTTCGGCCTCGACGACTCTCCGGTGGGCCTGGCCGGCTGGATTCTGGAGAAGTTTCACGCCTGGTGTGACATCCGCGACGGGATGCCGATCAGCACCGACCGGCTGATCGACAACCTGATGCTGTACTGGCTGCCGGTGACGGCGACGTCGGCGGCCCGGCTGTACTGCGAATCCTCCCGCTCCGAAACCGGCCCGTTGAGTACCTGGACCGGCCGGGTCAACGTGCCGACCGGTTACGCGGTCTACCCGTACGAGATGCTGCAGACCCCGCGAGCCTGGGCGGCCCATCGCTACAACCTGGTCCACTACAGCGTCGCGGACCGCGGCGGGCACTTCGCCGCCTTCGAGCAACCCTCGCTGTTCGCCACCGACCTGGCGGCGTTCGCGGATGTGCTCGCCGAACGGCGGGTGTTCTGAGGAGCAATCGGCCGGTCAGCCCAGTGCGATGCCGAGTTCGTCGGCGAACACCCGGACCATGTGCTGAACGCCGATCTCGTTGCGGCCGATCACCATATGGTCATGCTGACCGTGCCGCACGCCCTCACCGCACTGCGGCAGCATGGCGAAGTCCTCGTCGCGCACCGCCGCGTGCACAGCGGCGAAGATCGCATCGTAGCCGGCGCGGGTGTCGTCGTCGGCCGCGGGCGTCCGGGCCAGCCAGCTGTGCCGGACGGTGCACCGGGTCGGGGAGCCGGCGGGCAGGATGTCGATGACCTCCACCCCCACCGAGCTGTTCGCCAGGATGAGGTTCGGGTAGATCCAGTAGATGACCCCCATGTTGTCGCGGACGTCCCAGGACGCTTCGGAGTCGCTCTGCAGGTTGGTGATCCAGTTGAACGGAAAGCCCATCCGGTGGTGTCTGCCGAAGCGGTCGTGGATCGAGGTGTTCGCCAGCGCGTTCTGACCGATCAGGCTTTCGCCGTGCACGAACGGGAAGTGGTAACTCTCGGCGAACGCCTCCAAAGCCCCCTTCCAGGACACCTCGGATTCGAACTCGCGATAGTCGTGGTAGCCAAAGGAGTCGTAGTCCAGCGCGGCCAGATCAGAACCGAGGTCACCGAGGTGCCCATCGACGTCGATGTCGGCGCCGGCGGTCAGCACCGCCCAGATGAAGCCGTGGCGCTCCTGGTTGGGCAACTCGATGAGCCCGTAGTCGCGCTTGTCCATACCGGCGAAACCGGTGCTACCCGGCACGGTCAGCAGCGTCCCATCATTGCGGTAGGTCCAGGCGTGGTACGGGCAGGTGAACCGCACCGCACTGCCTGCACCGCAGGCCGGCTTGGCGCCGCGGTGGCGGCAGTAGTTGAGGAAGACATGACTGCGGCCGTTCTTGTCGCGGGTGACCAGCAGCGAATCTCCCAGTACGGAGCGAACCACGTAGTCGTTCGGGTTCGGAACCTGCGCACTGGGCAGGACGGCCAGCGGTGTGCGCCGCAGAATCTGGGACTCCTCGATCTCGGTGACCTTTGCGTCCCGGTAGTAGTGCAACGGCACCCGCAGCACCTCGTCGGCCATGTCGGTGGTCTTGTTCAACACCAGCCGCAGCGCTCGCCTGGTCAGTTCGGTGTCCCGTACGCCGATCACCCGATCACTCCCCTCGCGAAGTAAGTCGGAGTGACCATACACATTATCAATTTGTATGGTCAAGAGGCGCCGGTCGCCGAGCGGTAACGTGCGCTCATGCGCACTCACGGCTGGTCGGGCGTGAAACCGGCCGACGACGACGAAGCCGTCGTGCGCATCCTGGAAGCCGCCCGGCGACGGATCGACCACTCCGGTGAGAACTTCGGCATCTCGGATGTGGCCCGGGACGTCGGCGTCACCCGCCAGACCGTCTACCGCTATTTCGCCAGCACCGAAGCGCTGCTGATCGCCACCGCCGTCGCCGAGGTCGATCCCTTTCTCGACGGCCTGGCCCGGCACGTCCGCGGGATCCATGATCCCGCCGAGGCCGTCGTGGAAGGTATCGCGCACACACTGGAACGTCTGCCCGACGAGCGCTACATGAGCCTGCTGCTGACACCGGGCAAGGCCAGTGCCTTCTCGGCCGGTGTCACCTCCGATATGGCCCGCACCTTCGGGCGATCGATCGTCGAACGCTTCGACGTCGACTGGGACGCTGCGGGTTTCGGCGGCGACGGTCTCGATCAGTTGGTCGAATTCATGCTCCGGGTGCTGCAATCCCTGGTCATCGACCCGGGCCGGCCGCCTCGCCGCGGCGAGCAACTGCGGGCCTTCCTGCGCCGCTGGGTGGCGCCGGCGATCACACCGGCGCGGCCGGTTGAACCTGCCGACGCAATGGACGTTGGCGCACGATCGTCGGCCACCAGAACCACGGCCCGTAGATCCGCACCAGGCACGGCACGATGAACGACCGGACGATCAAGGTGTCCAGCAGCAGTCCGATACACACGGTGGAACCGACCTGACCGATGGTGCGCAGATCGCTGGCGAGCATGGCCAGCATGGTGAAGGCGAACACCAGTCCAGCCGAGGTCACCACGCCGCCGGTGCTGCCCAGCGCCCGGATCAAACCCGTATTCAGACCCGCGCCGAGCTCCTCTTTGAGCCGGGCGATCAGCAGCAGGTTGTAATCCGATCCGACCGCCACCAGGATGATGAACGTCAGCGGTAGAATCAGCCAATGCAGGTGTAGCCCGATCAGGTGCTGCCAGATCAGCACCGACAACCCGAACGCCCCGGCGTAGGAGAACGCCACCGTTCCCGGAATCACCAAGGCGGCCACCAGGCTTCGGGTGATGACCAGCATGATCAGGAAGATCAGCACGAACGCTGCGATCGCGGCGATCAGCAGATCGGACTTCGAGTACTGCGCGATGTCCTTGTTGTTCGAGCCGGACCCGCCGATGTAGATCTTCGCCCCGGCCAATGAGGTCTCCTTGAGCGCGATCTTGATCGCATCGGGGAACTTCTCGACGTGCTCGATGCCCTCGGGGCCCATCGCGTTGCCCTCGTGGGTGACGATGAACCGGGCCGCCTTGCCGTCCGGCGACATCATCAGCTGCATCCCGATCTTGATGTCCTCGTTGTCGAAGGCCGGGCGGGGTATGTAGAAGAAGTCGTCACTGCGGGAGGCGTCGAAGTCGTTGCCGACGTTGATCATGTCGTTGAAGGTCTGATCGGTGTTCTGCGCCTGAATACTGGTGGGGCCGTATGTGTTCACGATCAGGGCGCGCAGGGCGATCTGATCCTCGGCCATGGTGTTGAGCTGGGTCACCATCTGCGGCAGCAGACTGTCGACCACCTCCAGGGACCCCACCGCGTCCTTGATGCTCTCGGCGAGCCTGTCGACGTTGTCCATCATGTCCCAGGTCGACCGGAACGCCCAGCAGATCGGGATGTCGAAACAGTGCGGCTCCCAATAGAAATAGCTGCGCAACGGCATCAGGAAGTCGTCCAGATTCGAGATCTGCTCGTTCATCTGATCGGTGACGGCCTGCATGTCCTCCATCGTGAGCACCGTGGAGTGCATCTCATCGGCCAGCTTCTGGGTCAGCGCGATGGTGCTCTGCAACACCTCGACGGTGTGGCCCATGATGTCGGCCTGCTGGGCGGTGTTGGCGTTCTGCTCCCTGGTGAACGGCAACTGCTGCCCGTTGGCGCTGCCCTGCCCGGTGAACAGATACGGCAGCGAGGCGTGCTCGAGCGCACGGCCCATCGGTCGGGTGATGCTCTGCACCATCGCCACTCCGGGCAACCGGATCAGCGCCTTGGCAACGCGATCCAGCGAGATGAAGTCGGCCGAGTTGCGCATGTCGTGATCGGATTCGACCATCAGCATCTCCGAGAACAGCTTGCTCTTGGCGAAGTGCCGATCCGCGGCGGCGAACCCCAGGTTGGCCCGTGAGTCGTGCGGTTGATAGGTGCGGTCGTCGAAGCTGACCTGATAGGTCGGCACGAAGACGGCTCCGGCGGCCACCAGGGCCGCGGAGGCGGTCAGGATCGGCTTAGGCCAACGCACCACTGAGGTGGCGATCCGCCGGTACAGCCGCGCCTTGGCCTTTAGCCGCGGATCGAACAGGCCGATCAGGCTGCCCACACTGAGGATCGCCGGCCCGAGCGTCAGCGCCCCCACCACGGTGAGCACCATGCTGATGGCCACCGCCGGGCCCATCGTGTTGAAGTAGTTCAGCCTTGCGAAGCTCAGGCAGTAGGCGGCGCCTGCGATGGTGAGCCCGGAGCCCAGGATCACATGGGACACACCGCGATAGGCCATGTAGAACGCCTCCTCGCGGCTTTCGCCGTTGTTCCGCGCTTCGTGATAGCGCCCCATCAGGAAGATGCCGTAGTCGGTGCCCGCGCCCAGCGTCAGCGAGACCACCATGTTCACCGCGAACGACGACAGCTGTATGTAGCCGAAGTGGCCGAGGGCGGCGATCACCCCCTTGGCGGCCAGCATCAGGATCAGCACCCCGAACAGCGGCACCAGCATGGTGATGACGGACCGGTAGACCATCAGCAGCATGAAGATGATCAGGAAGATCGTCGCGATCGTGATGTTGTTCAGGCTCTTGTTAGCCGTCGCGACGGTGTCGGCGGCCAATGGTGCTGCGCCACTGACGTAGACCTTGAGCCCCGGCGGTGGGTCGGAGGTGTCGACGATGTGGCGGACCGCGGCGACGGAGTCGTTGGCCTGCATCTGACCTATGTCGCCGGCCAGGCGCAGCAACACATACGAGGCCTTGCCGTCGAGGCTTTGGGCGCCGGCCGCGGTGATGGGACGGCCCCAGGTGTCCATCACGTACTGCACATGCTCGGTGTCGTCTCGCAACGTGCGCACCAGCGCGTCGTAGTAGCGATGGTCCGCCTCACCCAGCGGGCGGTCGGCCTCGAGTACCAGCATCGTCATGCTGGTGGAGGTGGACTCCTGGAACTTCTCGCCGATCGCGAGCATCGCGGCCTGCGAGGGCGCATATGTCGGCACCATCGGCCCGGCGAGCTCCTCGGCGACCCTCTCCACCTGCGGCACAAAGGTATTCGTCACCGCCGCCAGCAGAGCCCAGAAGACCATGATGGGTACGGCCAGCACCCGCACCAGCCGGGCGCCCAACGGGCGCGCCTTGCGATCAACGCTCATGCGGACTTGACCCGGCAGGCGATGTCGGCGTTGTCGCGGGCGTTGGTGTGCTCGTCGCGGACGACGTCGTTGACCAGGATCCGGCAGCCGACGTAGTCGCCGCGCACCTGCACCGAGACGCTGCCCGACACCACCGTCAGCATCGTGGTCTCGTCATGGCGCCACGGCAAGGAGTCCAGTTCGACGGTGTGCGGGTACCCATTGAGGTCGACGTAAGACAGCAGCACACCCGCCCCGGGTGAGCCGAATACCTCGTAGCTCAACGTCTTCGGCGTGAACTGTTCGGGTGCCTGCGGCGGGTTGACCGTCAGAACCGGCCCGGGAGCCGACATCTGGTGCACTTTCCACATCCCGATCGCGCCGAGGCCGAGCGCGACCACCGCGACCAGCGGCAGCCAGGCCCGCGCCAGCAGCGAGCTCACTGCGTCACCGAAACCGGCAGGCGCTTCTTGAGTTTGGCGATCCGCAGCGTCTGGGCGGTCACGTTCAACGAGCCGAACATCGGGATCACCCCGATGAAGGTGCGTTCGGACGGGGTGGCGCCGTGCAGTTGCTCCAGGCTGCCGAGCACATAGAAGCAGCCCAGCGAGAAGATCGCGGCGGGAATGCAGAACGCCAGCGCAGTGCGGTGGTCGTCGATCACCCGGCCGACGAACTCATGCTCCTGCGGCGAGAGCGGCTCGCCCTTGCGCACCTTGGCCAAGACCGCTTTGCGGGCCCCGACTCCCTCGCTGATCGGCAGCGGCGCCCGGTTGCGCAGGCGCCGGATGTGGAAGAACACGCCGGTCGCCGCCACCAGCAGCACTACGAAGGCGGCCGCGGCCAGGTCACCGAACAAGTGCCAGTTCGTGCCGAAGACGGTCCAGTTCATCGCGCCACCCCTTTTTCCGTCGTGAAGACTAGACCGTCTAGTAATCGGACGTCAATGTCCCATAAAGGGACGTGTGAGGGTCTATCATCGCGGCATGGACGTCGCGGAGCTCACCGGTTCGCAATCGCGCACCCGTGCGGCGATTCTCGGTGCGACGGCATCGGTGCTGGCCCGGGATCGCACCGCCACCCTGCCGATGATCGCCGCCGCCGCCGAGGTGGCCCGCTCCACCGTGCACCGCTACTTCGCCGACCGGGACCGGTTGATCCACGAGACCACCCTGGACTCGATCCGCGTCATCGATGAGACGATCGCCGACGCGGCCATCGACCAGGGTCCGGCCCGCGACGCGATGCGCCGGCTGATCACCAGCCTGGTTCCCGAGGGCGACCGGATCGTGTTTCTGTTCGCCGACCCGGCCGTGCTGCGCGATATCCCCGGCGAACAGCTGCCCAACTCGACGCCGATCCTCGATCTCATCGTCCGCGGGCAACGCGAAGGTGTCTTCGACCCGGAGATCAGCGCGGAGTGGATCCGGATCGCGTTGTTCGGCCTGATGATCAAGGCCAGCCGCGAGGCGGCCCACGGCCTGGTGGACCGGCACACCATCGTGCCGACGCTGACCCGCATCTTCGAGCGCGGCGTCGCCCGGGAGCCGTCCTGAGCTCGCGCGCTTCCCGGGCACCGCTGGACCGCCGACTGTGGCGCGGGCACGCTCCCCCGACCGGCTGGCCGCCGAGCGGGACGACGCCGCCGTCGTCGTGACCCGCGGGCTGGACGGTCTGCGCCCCTACTTCACCGCCTACCTGCCCGCGCTGCTGGATCTGATCGCCGGTATCCCCACCCTGCGGGTTTCGGCGGCGCGGCCGAGTGCCCCTCGATACCAAGATTTGGTACCTTCTTATCATGGGCAAGAACACTTCCTTCGTGCTCGACGCGCACTACCAGGCCTTCATCGATCAGGAGATCGCGGCCGGCCGCTACCGATCGGTCAGTGAGGTCATTCGCTCGGCCTTGCGACTACTGGAGGATCGTGAAACCCAGCTACGTGTGCTGCGCACCGCGCTGGAGGATGGCGAAAGTAGCGGCGCGTCCACGCCATTTGACTTCGACGCGTTTCTCGACCGCAAGCGGACCGAAGTATCACGCACCCGGTGACCAGCCGATATCTACTCTCACCGGCCGCGCAGGCGGATCTGGAACAGATATGGGATTACACCCACGAGCAGTGGGGCATTGATCAGGCCGATGAATACCTGCGCGAAATCCAATACGCCATCGCACGCGTTGCGGCGAATCCCCGGATCGACCGGACCTGCGATGAGATCCGACTCGGCTATCGCAAGCTATCGGTCGGTTCCCACGCACTGTTCTACCGGTTGACCGCTGAGGACGTCGTTGATGTCATCCGCGTCCTACACCGCCGGATGGACACAGATTTGCACTTGTGATGGAAGTGCTCATGCGCCCGGGTCGTCGCTGACGATCGTCGCGACATACCCGCTGGCGCCCTGCAGCAGACGCCGGCCACCGGCCGGCAGGTCGTAGGCCATCCGGGCCGGGTGCAGCCTCAGCGCCTCCATGTCGATCACGTTGAGGTCGGCCTTCTTGCCGACCTCGATGACCCCGCGGTCACTCAGCCCGAACAGTTGCGCGGTTGTCCCGGCACTGTTTGCGCACCAGGTATTCCAGCGGCAGCTTGTCGCCGCGATGCCGGTCGCGGGCCCACGGCTGGATGACTCACGTCGGCGATGATCGCCCGATCCTGATCACCGCGGAGGGCCTGCTGATGTACCTCGCCCCGCATGACGCACTGAACCTGATCGCCGAGTGCGCAACACGATTTCCCGGCGGTCAGTTCATCTTCGACTCGATCCCGCATCGCTACAGCCGGCAGACGCATGATTGTCCCGGTTGTCTTTTCGGCGGACGCCGCGCGCCGGCCGTGTCATCATCACCTGCAGCAGACCACCGCTTTTCGCATCCCCGACGTTAGGGCGACAACATGGGTGAACGGGTAATCGACCGACTGATGGGCATCGCCGACCAGTTGCGGGAGCAGGCCGGCGAAGCCGAGCGGATCGGCCGACTGACCGATGAGACCGTCAAGGCGATGAAGGACGCCGGCTCGATCCGGTTGCTGCAGTCGGCCAAACACGGTGGATTCCAGGCGCATCCGCGCGAGTGGGCCGAAACCGTGATGGCCACCGCGGCACTGGACCCGTCGGCGGGATGGGTCAACGGGGTGGTCGGGGTGCACCCCTACCAGCTGGCCTACGCCGATCCGCGGGTGGGCGACGAGATCTGGGGCACCGACGTCAACACCTGGATGGCCTCGCCGTATGCGCCGCAGGGTGTGGCCAAGCCGGTCGACGACGGCTACATCTTCAACGGCCGGTGGGGATTCAGCTCCGGTACCGACCACTGCGACTGGATCATTCTCGGTGCGATCGTCGGCGACGCCGACGGCGTTCCGGTGATGCCACCGGCCATCCTGCACATGATCCTGCCGCGCTCGGACTACGAGATCGTCGACGACTCCTGGGATGTGGTGGGGCTGCGCGGAACCGGGTCCAAGGACGTGATCGTCAAAGACGCCTTCGTTCCGAGCTACCGCACGATGGACGGCATGAAGGTGATGGACGGCAGCGCCCAGCGCGAGGCCGGCATGACAGATCCGCTGTATCTGATGCCGTGGTCGACGATGTTCCCGCTCGGCATCTCCTCGGCGGTCATCGGTATCGCCGAAGGCGCGCTGGCCGCCCATCTGGACTATCAGCGGGAACGGGTGAGCGCCACCGGGACCGCGATCAAAGACGACCCCTATGTCATGTACGCGATAGGGGAGGCGGCCGCCGACATCAACGCCGCCCGGCAGGAGCTGCTGGCCAACGCCGACCGGATCTACGACATGGTCGCCGCCGGCAAGGAAGTCAGCTTCGCCGACCGCGCCGCGGGGCGCCGCACCCAGGTTCGTGCGGTGTGGCGCGCGGTGGGCGCCGTCGATGAGATCTTCGCTCGCTCCGGTGGTAACGCGCTGCGGATGGACAAACCGCTGCAACGGTATTGGCGCGACGCGCATGCCGGGCTCAACCATGCGATCCACGTGCCCGGGACCACGTTCCACGCCTCGGCGCTGAGTTCGTTGGGCATCGAGCCGCAGGGCCCGCTGCGGGCGATGATCTAAAGGCGCGACCGCTACCCGCGGGCCGGCGCCATCCGCTTGAGTGCCAGCCCGCCTTCGAACGGCCGGTAGCCGAAGCCGCCTGGGGACACATATCCGGTGTCGCCCAGCGGTGTGGCGACTTCGTCGACGGTCGGCCCGATCCTGGCGGCGACGGGCGCCAGCGCATCCAGGTCGAACCGGTACAGCCGGGCCGCGTTGCCGCCGAGGATCTTCCGGCACTCGTCCTCGGACCGGTCATGCAGCGCCCAGCGGATCGCCAGTTTGGAGTGCGGCGCGAAACCCTCCTCGTGCGGGTAGTCGCTGCCCCACATGATGTGGTCGGCCCCCAGGTAGTCGATCATCGACGACTCGTAGGGGGTCAGCTCGCTGGCCAGGTAGACATTCCGCCGGGCGTATTCGCTAGGCAACAGGGTCATCTCGTCGACGGAGGACCCCCCGAACATCCCGTAGGTGCGGTTGTGCGCCTCGGTCTTCATCATCGGCACCATGACGTCGAGCAGCATCAGCTGTTGCTGCACCCACATGGTGCCCTGCTCGGTCGGGACGAATCGCAGCGTCGGGTACCGCTCGAAGACTCCGGCGAGGATCAGGTGACTCAAGGTTCGCTGGGCCCACGTCGCCATCTCGGTGATGAGCACCGGGTTGGAGGCCGGCTGGTCCATCGGCATCTCGGGGCTGCCGGCCCCGGCGTGCTGCACCACCGTCAGGTCGAGTTCCGCGCACAAGGCCCAGATCGGTTCGTAGCGGGTGTGAAACAGCGGGGCCACCTGCGGATCACCCGGTGATACGGCCGGGATGAGCACCCCGCCGAAGCAGTCCTGCGCGGCACCCCAGCGAATCTCCTGGCACGCCAACTCGATGTCGTTGGGGAAGATCTGAATCAGACCGCGACGTCGCGTCGGGGCCAGCGCGCAGAAGTCGATTTGCCACCGGTTGTGGGCCTGCACTCCGGCCCAACGCTTCTCGAAATCGTCGCGGGTGCGGGGCAGGCTGATGGTGATGTTGGGGGTGGTCGGGAAGAACGGTGGAACGGTGTTGGGCAACAACACCTCGGCGGCAACGCCGTCGGCGTCCATGTCGGTGATCCGCAGGTCGTGATCCCAGTTCCGGCTGGCGGTCGCGATGATCAGGTCGTCGAACGGGCTCTGGTATGTCTTTGCCCAGGAATCGAACTCGTCGTGCAACCGCGCCGGCAGATACCGCTTGTAGTCGTAGAGATCGGCCCCGGCGTGCGTGTCGGTCGAGATGACGACGTAGCGATCCATCGTGGTTTCCTCAGTTCTGCACCAGGTCGGGGATCGGCTCGGCGTCGGTGAGCCAGTGCCGGCCGATCTCCCGCGCCGCCTCCCACTTCGGGATGCTGACCGCGTCGTCCTGGCCGAGGTCCGCGGGCGTCGGGCCGATGCGCGCGGCCAGCGGCGCCAGCGCCGCGAGATCGAAGTTGTACAGCTCAGCTGCCGCCAGGCCGAGCATCTGTCGGGTCTCGTCGACCGGAATGTCCCAGAAGGACCGCCGCAGCCAGTCGAGGGTGTGCGGCCAGGTCCCTTCCGGGTGCGGGAAATCGTTGCCCCACAACATGTTGGAGACACCGATCTCGTAGCGTCTGGCCAGCTCTCGGCGCTCGGTGGTGGTGGCCCCGATGAAGCAGTTCCGGTCGAAGTAGGCCGACGGCGGCATCGTCAGGTCGCCTTCCATGTGATGGCTCATCTTCTTGGCCGAGTGCTCTCGCAGGAACCGGGTGTCCATCAGCCAGAGCAGATCGTTGGCCCAGAAGGCGCCGCACTCGGTGACCCCCCAGCGCAGGCCGGGGAAACGCTCGAACACCCCCGACCACAATGCGAACCACAACGGCCGGGCGCCCCACCAGCGCACCTCGGTGACGTAGATGCCCAGGTGCCCGCCGTACTCCTCCTGCGGGGCCGGCCCGGAGTGGGTGTGCACCGGCATCTGCAGGTCTTGGCAAGCGGCCCAGACCTTGTCGTAGCGGCGGTCGTGGTACGGCGGGTAGCCGACCCAGCGGGCCGGGATCAGGATCCCGCCCCGCAGCCCGGATTCCGCCGCGCGGGTGATCTCGGCGACCGCGGCATCGACGTCGGCCAGGATCGGCACCACCGCGACCCCGGCGCGCCGCTCGGGGCTGTGGCTGCACAGTTCGGCGAGCCAGCGATTGTGGGCCCGCGCCCCGGCCATGGCGCGTCCGGGGTCCAGGTCGCCGGACTGGCCCAGGCCGGCCCCGAACGGGGCCCCGGCGACCCCGGTCACCGCGTCGGCGTCGGGGAAGATGACCTCACCGACCACCCCGTCACCGTCGAGTTCCCGATCCCGCAGCGCCACATCCCAGCCGCCGGCGATGCCCTCACCGTGCTCGTCGAACCACTCCTGGGCGAACTCCTCGTCGATGAACCCGCCGGCCTGCGCCGCGGCGGTCTTCTCGGCCAGATAGACCTCGAAGTCGTCGAGGTATTCGGGGTCGACGTACTCGCGGTACCGCTCAGTCGGCAGTTCGGCGTGGGTGTCGGCGGAGATGATCGTGTACGGGTCCATAGGGCTTCCTTTCGCCTACCAGGTACGGATGGGGTCGGGTTCGAAAACGGTGCTGCTCGCATCGGCGGGTAAGTCCACCAGTGGTTCGGCTACCTCGGCCACGGTCGGGCCGATCCGCTCGGTCAACGGCGCCAGCGCCGCCAGGTCGAAGCCGTAGACGGCGGCCGCGTTCCCACCGAGCATGGCCGCCACCTCGGCGGGAGGGACACCGGCGAAGGTGTGCCGCAACGCTTCCCGGGTATAGCGGCCGGTCCCCTCGTAGTGCGGGTAGTCGCTGCCCCACATGATCTTCTCGACGCCGATAGCGTGCCGTTCGGCGCACTCCACGGGCCGCATGAAGCTGGCGCCGACGTAGCACTGCCGGGACCAGTACTGGCTGGGCTGCAGGCTCAGCGAGCCGGCGGTGGGTCCGGCGAAGCGGGAGATCGCCGAACCGGGCCGCGCATAGCGGGCCGCCGCGACGTCGAGCGAGTCCAGCGTCGCCGGTATCCACCCGGCGCCCTGCTCGGTGAAGACCACGGTGAGGTCCGGATGGCGATCCAGTGCGCCGGAGAAGATCAGGTGCCACAGCGCCCGGTGCGCATACCAGTGGGTCTCGTAGACCCATACCGCGAACGAGCTGCCCCACCCGTCGGTCGGGGTCGGTCCGGCGGTGCCGCCGTGGTGGTTGACCACCACACCCGCCTCGTCGCAGGCCGCCCACAGCGGCGCCCAGTGCTCGGCGTAGAGCTGCGGGATCGCAGCGCCGGGGGCGACCCCGGGCAGCAGCACCCCGCCGCGCAATCCGAGTTCGGCGATCCGGGCGACTTCGGCGACGGCTTCGTCGAGGTCTTCGAGCAGGATCTGGCCCACCCCGGCGCGCCGCTCCGGTGCTCGCGAACAGAAGTCGGCCAGCCAGCGGTTGTGCGCCCGCAGTCCGGCCCAGCGCAGCTCGACCTCGCGGGCGTTCTCCGGGGGCGGAGCGGCCAGGCTGCCGCTGGGGAAGAACGGAGGCACGGTATTGGGGTAGATGATCTCGCCGGCAACACCTTCGGCGTCCAGATCGGCGTTGCGCCGCTCACTGTTCCAGCTGCGTTCGGCATCGGGCTCGGTGAGGTCGCCGAAGGGGTTGACGTAAGTCTTCGCCCAACTGTCGAATTCGTCCCGGAAGCCCGGATCCAGGTATTCGCGGTAGTCCAACAGGTCGGCGCCGGCGTGGCAGTCCGCCGAGATGATGGTGTAGCGGTCCATGGACTTAGGCCCGCGCCGACTCGGGCCGGGGGGCGGCGAGCAGGGCGACATCGTCGTAGCGCTGGTGCACATACGGCAGCAGCCATTCGGCGGGCACCCGCTCGGCGATCCGCCCCACCTGGACGGTGCGTCGGCGGCACCAGCTGATCGAACGGATTTCGCGAATCACGATGTCGGCCACCGGATCCAGCGGGGACTCCCCCAGTTCGACTGTGCCTTCGATGTTCTCGAGTACCTCATAGTGCCGGTGGTATTCGCCGTAGACCAGGTGCGGGTCGGTGATGCCGTTGCCGTCGGGGGCACGCAGGAACTTGAAGTAGAACTCGGTGTTGATCTGGTCGGGCGGCAGCTCCGCCGGGCCGGTCACCCGGCCGGTGACGGTGACGAGCTGATGGCCCAGCCGGTTCACGCCGGCGGTTATGCGATCGCCGTCGCGCTCCACCTCGATGCGTGCGATCTTCTTGGGCTCGCCGAAGGTCTCGCGCCCGCCGGTGACCGATTGTTCGGTGGATTGCGGCATGAACAGCGGATAGTCGCCGGCGATGTCACCGTGCCGGGCGGTCACCGAGAACACCGCCGAGGTGAACGTCGGCATGCCCTCGATGCGGACCCGCTGCAGCTGGACGCGCACCAGCGGTTCGGCGGCCGGTTCCAGCGGCCGGGGCAGTACGGCCGCGACGATCTCCGGATCGGTCAGGTAGGTGATCGTCACCGCCTCGGTGGCGATAGGCGCCCTGGTGGCATCGATCTCATGGTCGACCCGCTCCTG
The DNA here is from genome assembly GCF_020181635.2 of Mycobacterium zoologicum. Lineage (NCBI taxonomy): Bacteria > Bacillati > Actinomycetota > Actinomycetes > Mycobacteriales > Mycobacteriaceae > Mycobacterium > Mycobacterium zoologicum. Next base: position 55,680 of record NZ_JAYJJS010000010.1, read on the forward strand.
CGGGGGCCGCGGGCCGTAGCGAACTGCGATGGTGCTCAAGGCCTTCCTCCTTCATCCGAGGTGCTCTCGGCGTGCTGGACCAGCACGTCGACCAGATAGTCGGGTTCGCCGCGCGCCAGGATCGACTCGGCCTTCTTGCTGACGACCTGATCGGCCGCGGTGGGCGGCCCCATCATCCAGAACCGTTCGGCCGCAATGCCGTCGATCACCAGGTCGGCGACAGTGTCGAGCGGGGTGAACTCGACGTGCGCGCCGGCGGCTTCGAAGCGGTCCACCACGCCTGCCAGCGTCGTCTCCGGGGTGCGGCGTTGCTGGGTCGCGGCGTAGCGATCCGGCCGATGCCGCCACGACTCCCAGATCCCGGTGTTGAGGAAGCCGCCCGGGAACAGCACGTGCGCCCGCACCCGCGTCCCGGTCATCTCCAGATGGGTGTAGAGGCTTTCGGTCAGGCAGAGCACCGCGGCCTTGGTCATCGGGTAGACGGCGGTGGCCGGGCCGCCCATGGCGCCCCGGGCGATCGGGGCGAATCCACCGTTGCCCGAGCAGGTGTTGATCAGGTGTCCCTCGCCCGCCTCGAGCAGGATCGGCACGAACGCTTTGATGCCGTGGATGACGCCCAGCACATTGACGTCGATTCCCCACCGCCAGTCGGCCAGGTCGTGTTCCCACAGGTAGCCCTCGGAGACCGCGCCGGTGCCGGCGTTGTTGCACACCACGTGCACCCCACCGAATCGATCGCGAGCGGCGTCGGCCAGTGCCTCGACCGAGGTGTAGTCGGTGACGTCGGTGACCACTCCGGCCGCCTCGATCCCCTCGTCGGCGAGAGCTCGGGTCGCCTCCCGCAGCGGTTCGGCGAGGACGTCGGCGAGCACCACCTTCATGCCCGCCCGACCGAAACGCCGGCCCAGTGCCTGGCCGATACCACCGGCGCCCCCGGTGACGACCGCCGTCTTGCCTCGAAGGTCCGCGACTCTAGACATTGTGGGCATCGTCACATGGTCGCGTATACCACCGCAATAGGTCGCACTATGCGACCACGCGGCTATGGTTCTGCCATGGCCGCCCGTCCCTCCCCGCAGACCGAGCGAGTGGTGAACCTGTTCGAGCACCTGGCGGGTGTGGCTGACGACGGCATGACCCTGGCCGAGGTGTCACGTCATCTGAGCGTCCACAAGGCCAGCTGCCACTCGATGCTGTCCGAACTGCTGCGGGCCGGCTGGCTGCTGCGTGACCCGGTTCGCAAGACCTACCACCTGGGTCCTGCCCTGGTCCGGCTCGGCAGGGAGGCGGCCGGCCACTATCCGGCCCTGGTGTTGGCCCGCTCGGAGATGGCCGAGTTGTCCGCCGCCACGGGAGCGCACTGCATCGCCTTCTCGGTCAGCGAGGACTACTCCACCGTCGTCGATCAGGTCCGCAGCCGCCACGGCGGCGGTCACCCGATGCCGATCGGCACCCAGTTCCCGCACCGCCCGCCGTATGGGGCTTCGATCGCTGCCTGGTCCGGGCCGCAGGTGCGCGAGGACTGGCTGGCCGCCCTTCCCCCCGAGGTGCGCGATCGCTACCGCCACGCGCTTGCGGCCGTGACGCAACGTGGCTACGCGGTCGGCCTGCATATCCTGCCTGATCTGCGGCTGCAGGAACTCGCGCTGATCGTGCGCAGCGCCGAGGTTCGCTCCACCCGGTTGAGCCAACTGGCGCAGGCGCTGACCGACGAACTGATCCATACCGAGGAGTGGTTCCCGGTCAGCCTGGCCCCGGACCGCAGCTACGAGGTGAGCCACATCGACTCCCCGATCCTGGGGCCGGATTCGCGGGTCGCCCTGATGCTGAGCCTGGTTCCCAGCGCCGCACCGATGACCGGGGCGACCGTCATGCGGTTGGGGACGCAGCTGCATGAGGCGACGCGCCGACTCAGCGCCGCCTTGGCTGCGGAGCCCGCCAGCCGGTAGGCGCGCTAGGGTTCTCTGGTCGGTGCCAGCAAACCCGCCGACAGAACGGTTGAGTCAATTCATGACCGCACCAGAAGCATCGGCAATGGAAGCCCGCGTCGGCCACTACTACCAGATGGACGGCACGTACCTGGTCGGCCGGGAGAAGGTACGTGAGTACGCCCGCGCGGTACAGGACTACCACCCCGCGCACTGGGATGTCGCCGCAGCGGCGGAGATGGGCTACCCGGAGCTGGTGGCGCCGCTGACGTTCACCTCGACTCCCGGGATGAGCTGCAACCGTGAGATGTTCGAATCGGTGGTCGTCGGCTACGACACCTACATGCAGACCGAAGAGGTCTTCGAGCAGCACCGCCCGATCGTCGCCGGCGACGAGCTCACGATCGACGTGGAGCTGACATCGGTGCGCCGGATCGCCGGCCGCGACCTGATCACCGTCACCAACACCTTCACCGACACCGCGGGCGAAGTGGTGCACACCCTGCACACCACCGTCGTCGGCGTCACCGCCGAGGACATCGGCCCGGACGTCAAGTCCGCGGTGCACCGCGCGATGATGCACGACGTCAACATCCTCGACATCGGGCAGTCAAACGCCAACTACGTCAAGACGACCCGGCCCGGCCCCGCTGCCCCGCTGTCCACCGGGGGCCTGACCCGCACCCCGGCGACACCGTCGTTCGACGAGGTGAAGGTCGGGGACGCGTTGCCGGTGCACCACACCCGGCTCTCGCGGGGCGACCTGGTCAACTACGCCGGGGTGGCCGGCGATGCGAACCCGATCCACTGGGACGAGGAGATCGCCAAGCTGGCCGGGCTGCCCGACGTGATCGCGCACGGCATGCTCACCATGGGCTTGGGCGCCGGCTTCGCCTCGACCTGGACCGGCGACCCCGGGGCGGTCACCCGCTTCGCGGTGCGGCTCTCGGCCCCGGCGATCGTGTCGGCCAAGGAAGGCGCCGACATCGAGTTCAGCGGCAAGATCAAGTCACTCGACCCCGAGACCCGCACCGGGGTGATCCTGGTCGGCGCAAAGTCCGCCGACAAGAAGATCTTCGGCCTGGCGACGCTGGGCGTCCGCTTCCGCTGACGCCTCAGCCGGGAACGGCGGCCCGCAGCGACGCCAGGGCGGCTGTGCTCAGCCGGGCGAGTTCGGTTGCCTCAGCGGAATCAAGTGCGGTAGTGAACAAGTCGGTCATCCGCCGGTTGGTCATCTGCTCGATCTGCGCGTACTCGTCGCGCTTGCCGGCGCCGTCGGGGTACGGTTCGGGCCAGCCGAACATCGCGGCGTACTGCGGCCCCTTGTTGAGCATGTGTGCCTCGATCGGGGTGACACCGGAGATGCACAGCGCGCCGAAGTGCACGGCGGCGCGCAGCTCCCGCAGCACGAACATCACCTGCAGTGCCCGGCCGGCGGGGTCGTCGGCCAGCGGCATGGCCCGCCATCCGGCGAACAGCGGCAATCCCGCGGGCGGCGTTGCGGCGATGATCTTCTCGCCCAGCGCGGCGATCCGGTCCAGCCCGTCGGCACCGGCCAGGTACTTACGCCCGAACTCCGCGGTCTGCTCCCAATACAGCTGCGCCGCACCGGCGGCGCCGCGCACCGCAACACCTTCGTCCCACATCGCGCCCAGCGCAGTCGGTTCGAACACCGCGAACACCGACGCAACGGTCGCACCGGTGGCCTCGCCGAGCACTCCCCCGCGGCCGGCGACGTAGCCCGACAGCGGGTTCGTATAGCCGGCGGCGATACTGGCACCGAAGGTCTCCGGGTGCAGCATGAAGGTCGCGACGGCCTGTTCCATCGCGGTTCCGGTCGCAACAACAGCGTCCAACAATTCGGTCTCGCTCATGGGGCGTGTCTCCTCTTTCGGATGGGATGCGACCAGTGTTGCATCAGCGTTCCGGCGGTGCGCCCCACAGTCCGGCCGGGCGGGCAAGCAGACCCAGCACCGCATCGCGCAACGTCGGCACCATCGCGGTGGGCCGCAACGATTCCGGATTGAGCATCCACTGGTAGCCAACGCCGCGCAACATCCCCTCGATCACCGCCGACGCCGCGACCGGATCGATGTCGGTGCGCGCGGTTCCGTCCTGCTGCGCTTCGACGATCCAGCGCCGCAACCTTCGCCGGTAGGACTCGTCATGGCGGGCCAGCAGTTCCCGGATGGCCGGTTCGAGCCCGGGTGCCTCACTGGCGAGCACCTGCAGTACCCGCGCCGGTGTCGGATCGTCCTCCAGTCCGGCCATCGCGACGTCGATGGCGTGCGCCAGCGCGGGCATGCCGCGGCGCGGTTCGGCGGATCCGATGCGGTCATCCCAACCGCGGGCGATCTCGTCGATGATCTTCTCGACGATCTCCGACTTCGACGCGAAGTGGTAGTCGGCCAGGCCGCGGCTGTAGCCGGCCCGCTCCCCGATGCGGGCCATGGTGGCGTGGCCGAAACCGCCTTCGGCGATCAGCGATTGGGCGGCTTGGATCATCTTGCGCTGCGCGGCGGTGCCGCGTTCCTGCTTGCGCGGCGGCGGGTTGGGCGCGGCCATGATTCAGCGCCCGGTGAACCGCGGGGCGCGGCGCTGGGCTGAGGCGGCGACGCCCTCACGGAAGTCCTCGGTGTGCTGCAGCCGGGTCTGTTCGGCCAGTTCATGATCGGTGGCCGCCGCGACGGCCTCCGCCAGCCCGGCACGCATGGTGGCGCGGATGCTGGCCAGCGACTGGGGGGCCGCGGCCGCGATGCGCTGGGCGAACCGCAGCGCGGCGGGGCGCACGTCGCCGTCGGCGGCCAGCTCGTCGAGCAGCCCGGCCTGGTAGGCCACCTCGCCGCCGAACCGCTCACCGGTCAGATCCATTCCAGTGCCCGCTGCTGCCCGATGACCCGAGGCAGGGTCTCGGTGATCCCGAAGCCCGGGTGGAAACCGAGCCGGCTGAAGTTGGCGGCGAACCTCGACGACGGCGACCCGACGCGGAAATCCGCGCTGAGCGCCAGCCCGAGTCCGCCGCCGATCGCGGCGCCGGCCACCGCCGCGACGACCGGTGTCCGGGCCCGGAACAGGCGCACGGCCTGGCGGTAGAGTTCGGCGGCCGAGGCGCCGTCCCCGGTGTTGCCGGACAGATCCGCACCGGCGCAGAAGTTCTTGCCCTGCGAGCACAGCACGATCGCCCGGCAGTCGCCGGCGGTGTCGAGCCGCTCGTAGGCATCGGCTAGATCGCGGATCAGGGTGGCGTCGAAGAAGTTGTTCGGCGGCCGGCGCAGCTCGATGACAGCCAGCTGCCCGACGAGCTCGACAACCAGATGCGGCGCGGTCACAGCCGGTCCAGAAATTCGACGACAGCGGCGTTGAACGCCTCGGGCTGATCCATGTTGGCGGCGTGCCCGGCGTCGTCGATGACGACCTTGCGGGCATCGGAGATGCGGCGCGCCAGGTATTCGGCCGGCGCCAGGAACTTGGTGTCGCGGGCTCCCACCACCACCAGGGCCGGCACCGTGATGCCGTCCAGTGATTCGATGACCCGGGCGTCGTGTTGGGCCATGATGCCGCGGGCGGCCCGCGGCAATCCTTCGGGATGGGCGTGGACCGCTTGTCCGGTTTCGGCGGTGATACCCGAAAGGGTTTCCCCGCGTTCGAGTTTCGTGGCCTGGCGCTCCACCCAGTCGTTCCACCCGGCGCGGGCTTCGTCGTTGCGGTAACCCGGCCCGGTGTCGACCAGCAGCAGCCCCGCCACCCGCTGCGGGTAAGCGAGGTGGAACGCCAGAGAAAGGTAGCCGCCCAACGACATTCCGCCGATCACCGCCCGCTGCGCACCGGCCTCGTCCAGGACGGCGGCCATGTCCTGCACGCTGAGCCGCTCGCTGTAGTGCGCCATGTCCGCCGGGGCGTCGCTGTCGCCGTGTCCGCGCAGGTCCCAGACGATCACCGGCCGATCCGCTGCCAGCGCAGCGATATTGGCGTCCCACATGGCGGCGGTGGCGCCGAAGCCGTGGGTGAGCAGCACCGGCACTCCGCCGGCCTGCGGGTTGTGCACCCGGTAGGCCAGGGTTACCCCGTCGGGCCGCTGCAGGCGGTTCATCGCGACACCGCCGTCACCACCGCGGAGCCGGATTGGATGGCGGGGTAGAGCGCATCGGGGCCCGCGGCCACCAGGGTGTGGCCGAGCAGGTCGGCCCACCGGTGATGACCGCCGCCCTCGGTACGCCAAGCCCACAGTCGCCGGGTGAGGTGGTGCAACGGGTACTCCTTCGTCATTCCGATGGCGCCGTGCGCCTGATGTGCGGCGCGTGCCGCGAGTTGGGCGCCCCGGTCGGCGAGCACCTTGGCGCAGGCGATTTCGAAACCTGCGGTGCCCGCCTCGACGGCGGCGACCGCAGCCTCGACGGCGGCCGCCACCACGGTGGCCTGTTGGTGGATGGTGACCAGATGGGCCTGCACGGCCTGGAACCGGCCGATCGGGCGCCCGAACTGCTCGCGTTCGGAGGTGTAGCGCAACGTCATCGCGGCCACCGCGCTCAGCGCGCCGCCGATCAGCACCGCTCGGCCCAGTGCGGTCCGCTCACTCAGCGCCTGCTCGGTGACCGGCGCGCCGGCGCGGGCGGTCACCGCCACTCCGTCGAACCGCAGGGTGTCACGGGGCTCGTCGGCGAGGTTGACCGCGCGATCGCAGGTCGGCCCGCCGGCGACCGGGCCGGGGGCCAACACCACGACGCCGTCGACGAGGGCGATCAGGTGCTGCGCCCGATGGCCCCACGGCACGCCGTGCACCGTGCCGAACAGCCGGTCGCCGTCGAGCCGCAGCGATCCCGGCGGCAGCACGGTGCGGACACCATCGGGAAGCGCCAGCCCGGCGGCGGTCAGCAGCCAGCCCCCGACCAGTCCGGCCTCGGCGAGCGGTACCGGTGCCGCGTGGGCGCCGGCGGCGCGCAGCAGTTCGGCTACGTCGGCCACGCTGCCGCCCGATCCGCCGAGCTCTTCGGGGACTCCGACGTCCAGAAATCCGGTCTGCCGCAACGCCTCCCACAGCGGCGCGGACCACCCGGTGGTTTCGGCGTCGGCGACCGCCTGCCATCCGCTGTGCTCGGCGAACAGCCGGTCTGCGGCGCCGCGCAGTTCGCCGGCACTCATGTGAGCCCCTTGGCGGCCACCGAACGCAGCACCTCGGTGGTTCCGCCGCGGATGGTGAACGACGGCGCGTCCAGCACCGCGCGGCGCAACAGCCGTTCGAACAACGATGGCGGGTGCGCCGGATCGAGGTCGCAGATCAGCTCCCGGTCCAGCAGGTCCTGCAGTGCGGTCACCACGTCCTGTTCGAATCGGGTGCCCATCTCTTTGATCAGGGCGGCTTCGGCAGCGGGGGTCTCGCCGGCGTCGATGGCCCGGGCCACCGCCAGGGAGAGCCGCCGCAGCACCCAGTACTGAGCGGCCTGCTCGCCGATCAGCCGGCGACCGGCGACACCGGCCGCCAACTGCGGGTGCTCGCGGATGAACTCCTGGACGAGCAGGAACGTCGAGATCCACCGGTCCGGGCCGCTGCGTTCGAACGCCAGTTCACTGGTGTTCTGGGCCCAGCCCTGGCCGATCTCGCCGATCACCAGGTCGTCGGAGACCGTCACGTCGTCGAAGACCACCTGGGCGAAGTGGCCGGTGCTGCCGTCCAGGTAGGGAATCGGTTCGACGGTGACGCCGGGGCTGCGCATGTCGATCAGGAAGCGACTGAGCCCCTCGTGCCGGGCGCCCTGGGAGAACTCGCCGGTGCGGCACAGCGCGATCATGTAGTCGGCGGCCATCGCGTTGGTGGTCCATACCTTGGTTCCCGAGACCCGCCAGCCGCCGTCGGTGCGCACACCCCGGGTGCGCACCGCCGCGAGGTCGCTGCCGGCGTCCGGCTCGCTCATGCCGATGCAGAAGCACACCTCGCCCCGGCAGATCCGCGGGAGCAGCCACTGCTTCTGATGCTCGGTGCCGTAACGCAGCAGCACCGGGGCGATCTGGCGGTCGGCCACCCAGTGCTGCCCGATCGGGGCGCCCCAGCGCAGCAGCTCCTCGACCACCACGAAACGGTCTACGGCGGTGGCTCCGGGCCCGCCGTAGACCGCCGGCACCGCCATCCCGACCCAACCCCGCTCGGCGAGTGCCGCGGAGAACGCCGGGTCCACCGGAGCGCCCATGCCCAGGCCAGGCTCGAAGGTTCCGGCGGGCAGCCGCTCGGCCAGGAAGGCACGGACCTGCGCGCGCAGGTCTAGTTCTGCTGCGGTGAGTTCAGCCGACGGAAGCTGCACAACGGGAGGTTAGCGCAGAGTCTTGCGCACCAACAAGGGTTACTAGAACTTCAGCGGTATACCGTCCCGGCCGGTAGCGCTCGTCAGCGCTTTTCTTTGCGTATCAACAAGTACTGTACGGCCGCGCGAACAACGACGAGATTGACAGTTCATCAGCAGCGCGACTACAGGAAAGATCCAGTTCGCATACAGCTACTTTCCAGCTAGCCCTGCGTACTATTCAGTCGACTGAGGCGCCGAATCCGGAAGGAATTTCACCCGAAGAAATTCGGCGCTGGCCGGCGCATAAAGCCCGGCCAATGTTACAGCCGGTCAACCCCCGGCCGCTTGTGACCTCTCTGGTTTTCAGTTAACCGAATAAATGTCGTCAAAACACTTACGCGGGTGGGCGATCGGCACCAGGAGCACCATCCCAGCTGCCTCACAACAGATTTCAACCGGCAGCTGGTCCACTACTAAATGAACAATGTCGGACGCTGTTTACATCAGGACCCTGAATAGACACCTGCTGTTTGGGATTTGGGGTTCTGTAGCACGGTTAAGGCGTCAGCGGTCGAGACGCGCGGTGTAAGGAGTTACCCGAGATGGATTTTGCTGCATTGACGCCGGAGGTCAATTCCGGTCGCATGTACTCGGGCGCTGGTTCAGCGCCGCTGCTGGCTGCCGCGTCCGCATGGGACGCGCTCGCGGCCGAACTGAGTTCCGCCGCGGCGGCATACGATTCCACCCTTTCGACCCTGGCCGGAGAGTGGTCCGGTCCGTCGTCGTCGACCATGACGGCCGCCGCTGAGCCGTACGTGACCTGGATGACCTCGACGGCGGCGCAGGCCGAACTCACCGCCGGTCAGGCCCGCGCCGCTGCAGCGGCCTATGAGGCCGCCTTCGCCGCGACGGTTCCGCCGCCGGTGGTCGCAGCGAACCGGGCGCAGCTGGCAACGCTGGTCGCGACGAACCTGCTCGGGCAGAACACCGCGGCCATCGCGGCCACCGAGATCCACTACGCGGAGATGTGGGCCCAAGACGCCGGCGCGATGTACGGCTACGCGGGCGCGTCGGCAGTCGCGACCCAGCTCACGCCCTTCAGCGAGCCGCCGGAGACCACCAATCCGACCGGTGCGGCCAGTCAGATGGCGGCATCGGCCGAGGCAACCGGAGACTCGGCGGCGTCGGACATCGCGCAGCAGGTCTCCCAGTTGCTGACCGCGATGCCCAAGGCGCTGCAGTCGTTGGCGTCCAACCCCGTCGGCACCGCGGCGGCGACAACATCGGGTTCATTCCTGGACAACTGGAACCTGATCTTCAGCACACTGACCGGGTACACAACCCCGCTCGGCTGGACGACAATCCCCGGTGGCTATTGGCTGGCGTTCGGGCAGCTGTACTCCTGGATCATGAACGGGATGGCCGCGCAGGCCTACCTCGCCGGCCCCAAAGCCATCACCGGAGCACTGTTGCCGCTCGCGCCACTGGCGCCGACCGCATTTCCCACCGCCAGCCTGAGCAGCGCTACGGGATCGCTGGGCAACGCCGCGGCGGTCGGGAAACTGTCGGTGCCGCCATCCTGGACGACCGCGGCGCCCGCGACCAGACTCGTCAGCATGACCTCACCGCTCCCGGCGACCGTCGAAGCCGCCCCGCTGGCCGCGGTCGTGGGCCAGGACGCCATGTTCGGGCAGATGGCGCTGTCCAGCCTGCTCGGCCGCGGAATGGGCGGTACCGCAACCCAGACCATGGGCGCGGCGACGCGATCCCTGCGAAACAGCGGCGGCGCCGACGCCTTCGGCCCGATTCCGCCTGGTGAGGCCGATCCGGCCGCAGCCACCATCATCGTGATACCGGCACCCGATGAGTGAGCCGACGATGACCAGCCGTGGCCCCGCCCACCTGACCCAGTCGCACTCGACCAGATAAGGGTGTCGAAATGTACTTCTCGCTGATACCGCCGGAGATCATCTCGGCCAACATGTACGCCGGCCCCGGATCCGGGTCGCTGAGTGCCGCTGCCACCGCGTGGGGGCGCCTCGCCGGCGAATTGAGCGCCGCCGCAGCTGAATACGACGCGGTGCTCGCCTCGCTCGGCGGTGAATCGTGGACCGGCCCGTCCGCCGCGGCGATGACGGCCGCCGCCCAGCCCTACGTCAGCTGGATGTCGACGACCGCGGCCACCGCGGCTCAGGCGGCCACCCAGGCGCAGGCCGCGGCCACCGCCTACGAAGCCGCCCATGCGGCAACCGTTCCGCCGGAAGTCGTTACGGCCAACCGCACCCAGAACGAGATGCTGTACGCCACGAACTACCTCGGCCAGAATCTCGCGGCCATCGCGGCCAACGAGGCCGAGTACCTCCAGATGTGGGCGCAGGACGCCGCCGCCATGCAGACCTACGCCGCATCGGCTGCCGCGGCCACCAAGATCACCGCCTTCACCGAGCCTCCGCAGACCACCACCGGGACCGCCGCAGCCACGTCAGCGGCCAGCGCGGGGTCGGCGGCGGCCAGCGCGGGCAGCAACTCGATCATGGACTTCCTGGGCAACCTGGCGACCCAGTACAACAACTTCGTCAACAACCTGCTCATCCAGCTGACCGGCAATCCGAATGCTGCGACCGGCTTCGCTTCGGTGTTCTCGGCTCTGAAGGGTCCGGCGGGCCTGACCACGCCGTTCAACGACATCTCGCTGCTGACCAACTTCCCGATCCAGAACTTTCTGAAGTTCGGAACGCCGATAGGCCGACTCTTCGAAGGCCTGCCGCTCACCGGTCTCAGCGCCGGGCTTCGTGCCGGAACCTCCGCCGGCCTGTCCTCGGCGGTGTCGGCCGGTATGGCCGAGGCCAACCTGGTGGGGAACCTGTCCGTGCCGCCGAGTTGGGCTTCGGCCAGCCCGGCGATCCGGTTGGCGGCCACCGGGATGCCCGCCGCGAGCCTGGCCGCCGCGCCCGCGTCGGGGATGGCCGGGGGCCTGCTCAACCAGACGACCCTGGGAAGTATGGCCGGCGGCGCCCTGGGCGGGGTCAACCCCCGCGCTGTCGCCGCCGGCGGCACCGGGCGCATCCGGATCCAGGGCGGCAAGGCCAAGACCCCGGTCAAGCTCGACGCCGTGATCGCCAAACTGCAGAGTCAGCCCGAGGCCGTACAGCACTGGAACGTCGACCAGGCCGGCCTGGACGACCTGCTCGAAGAACTGTCCCGTAAGCCCGGCGTGCACGCCGTGCACCTCAAGGGCGGCAAGAAGCGCACCGGCGCCGAGACGGCCGCCACCACTCCCCTCAACTGACACCCACCGACGGCGCCTGGCATCTGAGACGAAAGAGAGAACGATGCTCCTCGAGTTCTGGCAGAACTTCACGCACAACCTGTTCAAGCCATTGCTGTTGTTCTTCTACTTCGGGTTCCTGCTCGCGCTGCTGAAGGTTCCGTTCGACTTCCCCAACGCGGTCTACCAGGGCCTGACGATGTATCTGCTGCTGGCCATCGGCTGGCGCGGCGGCGAGGAGCTCGCGACCATCGAGGTCTCCGAACTCGGCGGCATCCTCGGGTTCATGATCACCGGGTTCGTGTTGAACTTCGGGATCGGCATCCTGGCCTACTACCTGCTGAAACACCTGACCAGGTTGCGTGAGGTAGACCGGGCGACGGTCGCCGGCTACTACGGCTCGGACTCCGCGGGGACTTTCGCCACCTGCCTGGGTGTGCTGGCCGCCATCGACATGGCCTTCGACGCCTATATGCCGGTGATGCTGGCCATCATGGAGATTCCCGGCTGCCTGGTGGCGCTGTTCCTGGTCGCCCGGTTGCGGCACCGCGGCATGGACGCCGCCGGCAACCTGCCCGGCGAGCCCGACTACGCCGCCGTGGCCGCCGGGAGTGCGACTGCGGCGGGCGCGGCGGCCCCCGGTGACCCCACCGGTGGGATGCAGATCGGAGCGGCCCGCGAACCCGCTGCCGAGTCCGGCGCCGCGAAGGGTCGCCTGCTGAGCCCGGAGCTGGTGCGGGAGGTCTTCCTCAACCCGGGAATCTGCCTGCTGCTCGGCGGCATCGCGATCGGCTTCATCAGCGGCCTGCAGGGCAGCAAGGTCACCGGAGTCGACGACCCGGTCTTCGTCACGGCCTTCCAGGGCGCCCTGTGCCTGTTCCTGCTCGAGATGGGCCTGACCGCGGCCCGCAAACTCAGGGATCTGCAGACCGCCGGCCGCGGCTTCATCCTCTACGGCTTGTTGGCTCCCAACCTCTTTGCCACGATCGGGATCTTGGTCGCCCACGGTTATTCCGCGCTCACCGGAGTCCACTTCGAGCCGGGCACCTATGTCCTGTTCGCCGTGTTGTGCGCTGCGGCGTCGTACATCGCGGTGCCCGCCATCCAGCGGCTGGCGATTCCCGAGGCCAGCCCCAGCCTGCCGTTGGCGGCATCGCTGGGTCTGACGTTCGCCTACAACGTCACCGTCGGAATCCCCCTCTACATCGAGATCGCCCGTCTGGTCACGGAGGTGTAAACGATGAACGGCATACGAAGCGTGTTGTCAGTACTGGGCGTCGCCGCCCTCATCGGGGGTGCTGCGCCGGCGTACGCGGAGCCTGATGTCGGCGACGACGGCGGCAACGCCGACGCCATCTTCCTGGCCGGCTTGAGATCTGCGGGGCTCGCCTTCGCCGGTAACGACCAGGCCATCGTGGCCGGCCATGCCGTGTGCAGCATGGCCAACAACGGCGAGACGGGATTGCAGGTCGTCAAACAACTCACGGCCGACAACCCCGGGCTGACCATGGACGGCGCCGCGCAGTTCGCGGCGGTCGCCGCCCACGCCTACTGCCCGCACCACTTACAGAAGTAGCCGCCTCCGCTACGGCTTTGTCAGCTCTGCGTAGCGGGCGATGTGAAAGTCGGTGGTACCGAACTCGTACTGAATCGCGGTGAGCCGCTTGAAGTAGTGGCCGATCGCCAGTTCTTCGGTCATCCCCATACCACCGTGCAGCTGGACCGACTGCTGGCCGATCATCCGGGCCGCCCGGCCGATGGTGGCCTTGGCCGCCGAAACGGCACGGGCCCGGGTGGCCTGGTCGGCGTCGAGGTTGAGCACCGCGAGGTACACCGCGGCCACGGACTGCTCCACCTCCATGTACATGTCCACCATCCGGTGCTGCAGTACTTGGAAGCTGCCGATCGGCTGGCCGAACTGCTGGCGTTGCTTGCAGTATTCGACGGTGTCGGCCAATACCTTTCGCATGCCGCCGACCGCCTCGGCGCAGATCGCCGCCGCACCCTCGTCGCGGGCCCGGGCGAGCGACGGCCAGGCTCCGCCCGGTTCGCCGAGCAGTGCGGTGCCCGCAAGACGTACCCCGTCGAAGGCGATGTCGGCCGCGCTTCGGTCGTCGATGGTGCGGTACGGGTGGGTCTGGATGCCGGGCGCGTCACTGTCGACGAGGAACAGCGAGAGCCCGTCGGTGCCCTCGATGCGCGCGGTGATGAGCAGATGCGTGGCCAGCGGTGCGCCCAGCACCATGATCTTTCCGCCCGACAGCACCCAGCCGTCACCGTCCGGGCGCGACAGCGTCGTCGCGTCCTGCCAGCGTTCACCGGACTCAGCTTCGGTGGCGGCCAGCGCCACGACGGCAGTCCCGGCGATCAACTGCTCCAGCACACCGTTCGCGGTCGGGCCACCGGCGCGGTGCAGCAGCCCACCTGCGACCACCACGGCGTCGACGTAGGGTTCGATCACCAGGGCATGGCCCAGCGCCTCGGCGATGATCATTAGTTCGGTTGCGCCGCCGCCGATCCCGCCGACCTCTTCGGGAAGGGTGGCGCCCAGGATGCCCAACTCGGAGGCCAGGGCGTGCCAGATCTCCGGCTGCCAACCGGCGCCGGTCTTGGCGGCCGCTCGGCTGGCCTCGAGGTCGTAGCGTGAGCCGAGAAACCGGGTGATCCCGTCACGCAGCAGTTGCTGCTCGTCGGTGAGGTTGAAGTCCATCTAGAGCCCCAATGTCGCTTTGGCGAGAATGTTCCGCTGAATCTCGTTGCTGCCCGCGTAGATCGAGCCGGCCCGGTCGTTGAAGTAGCGCAGCGGGGCGACGGCCTGCCACGGCTCGCCGGACCGGTAACCGTCGGCCGGTGGCAGATAGTCGGCGATCGGTCCACCGGGGGCGGTGACGTGCGGCTGATAGATCCGCCCGCGCGGCCCGGCAGCCTCCAGCGCCAGTTCGGTGAGCTCCTGGCTGAGCTCGGTTCCGAGGATCTTCAGCATCGACGACGCCGCTCCGGGGTTGCGGCCCTCGGCCACCGCGGTGAGCACCCGGTACTCCAGGATCTCCAGCACCTCGGCACGAATGCGCGTGTCGGCCAGCTTGCGCATGAACGCACCGTCGTCGGCCAGCGACCCGCCCTCCGGACCGGGCTGCCCGGCGGCCGCGGTGGCGATCTCCTCGGCCATCACCTGCAGGCCCGGCGCCACGGCGCCGCCGCCACGTTCGAACTCGAGCAGGTACTTCGCGACGGTCCAGCCGTCGTCGATCTCCCCAATGACGTTGGATCGGGGCACCCGCACGTCGTCGAAGAACACCTGATTCTGGATCTGCTCACCGGAGGTCATCACCAGCGGCCGGATCTCGATACCCGGTGAGTCCATCTCGATCAGCACGAACGTGATGCCCTGCTGCTTCTTGCCCGACCGCGAAGTGCGCACCAGCGCGAACATCCAATTCGCCTCGGCGGCATGGGTGGTCCAGATCTTGCTGCCGGTACAGACCAGGTCGTCGCCGTCGAGGGTGGCGACCATCGACAACGCCGCCAGGTCTGAGCCGGCTTCGGGTTCGGAATAGCCCTGGCAGAAGAACACCTCACCGGTGAGGATGCGGGGCAGGAAGTAGTCCTTCTGCGCCTGGGTGCCGTAGCGGACGATCGCGTGTGCGACCATCCGAATTCCCATCGGAGACAACGACGGAGCGCCGGCCAGCATGGTCTCGCGACTGAAGATGTAGTGCTGGGTGAGGCTCCAGTCGCAGCCGCCGTGCTCGACCGGCCAGCCCGGGGCCGCCCAACCGCGCTCATGCAGGATCGCCTGCCAGGCCATGCTGGCCTCGTGGTCGGCGTACACACTGGTCATCAGCTGCCCGGCGCGGCGCAGCTCCGGCGTCAGTTTCTCGGCGAGGAACGTCCGGACCTCGTCTTGGAATGCACGGTCAGCCTGCGACCAGCCCAGATCCATATCTCTCCTTGCGGTGACGGGGCAACGGCACGCTAGCTGTTGGCGCGAGTGTAACGTCCGGGCATGGCACCCGATCAGCCCGCGTTCACCCAGATCGACTACTCGGTCACCGACGCCATCGCCACCATCACCCTGCAGCGCCCCGACCGGCTCAACGCCTTCACTCAGGTCATGGCCGGTGAACTCGTCGCGGCGTGCGACCTGGCCGATGATGACGACGCCGTCCGCGCGGTGGTGGTCACCGGCAGCGGGCGGGCGTTCTGCGCCGGCGCCGATCTGGACCCGAAGGCCGTCGAGTTCAGCCAGGCACCCGATGCGGAACTGCTGTTCGACGACGGCGTGCCCCGCGACACCGGCGGCGTGGTCGCGCTGCGGTTCGCCGCGATGCTCAAACCGGTGATCGCCGCGATCAACGGTCCCGCGGTCGGGATCGGCGCCACCATGACCCTGCCCATGGACATCCGGATCGCTTCGGACACCGCACGTTTCGGGTTCGTGTTCGTTCGGCGCAGCCTGGTGCCCGAGGCCGCATCGAGCTGGTTCCTGCCTCGGGTGGTCGGCATGTCCAAGGCCATGGAGTGGGTGGTCACCGGCCGGGTCTTCGATGCCACCGAGGCCCATGCGGCCGGTCTGGTCTCCGAGGTGATCGCCGACGGCGGCGTGCTCGAGGCGGCCTATCGCCTCGCCGGTGAGATCGCCGAGAACGGTTCGCCGGTGGCCGTGGCGGCGGCCAAGCAGATGTTGTGGGCCATGTCGGGGGCCGACAATCCCTGGGCCGCACACGAATTGGACTCTCGGGTGTTGCAGGAACTGTTCGCATCGGCCGACTTCGCCGAAGGCGTCGCGGCGTTTCTGCAACGCCGCAAACCGCAGTTCGGGCTGCGGCCACGCCACGACCTGCCGGCCGCGATCACCCGGTGGCCGGGCCGCTGACGGCTCCCGGCACGAGCTCGGCAAGTGCCGCCAGCTGGTCGCAGTAGTGCTCCGCCGAGCGTGCCGAGATCACGCAGTTCAGATCCGTCGCCCCGGCGTCGGCCAACCTGGCGACGCAGTCCGTGGCGTGCGCAGCCGCACCGGTCGGGTCCAGTGGCGGTGTCGCCAGGGCTACCGCGAAACCGTCCGGAGTATCCACAGCAGCAAGCATTCTCGTGATCTCGGCCGCGGTCAGCCCGAACGGCGTCCACCCGTCCCCCAGCGTGACGGCGCGCCGCAGTGAGCGCATGGTTCGGCCGCCCACCCAGATCGGCACCCGGGTCTGGATGGCACACGGCTGGACCACCATGTCGTCGTAGCGGTAGTGCGGACCGTCGTAGACCGGCCGGGTCTGCGACAGGGACGCCCGAAGTGCCCTGATCGCGTCATCGGCGCGGACGCCACGGTCGTCCCATTCGGCGCCGAGCAGGTCGAACTCCTCGCGCAGCGACCCGACTCCCACGCCCAGGATCACCCGGCCGGCGCTGAGCCGATCGAGTGTCCCGTACCGCTTGGCGATCTCCAGGGGATGGTGATAGCCCAGCACCAGAACCGAGGTCAGCAATCTGATCCGGGTGGTCCGCGCGGCGAGAAATGCCAGGGTGGCCAACGGATCCCAGTAGGTCGCTCCCCGGGTTTCGGCGGCTGCGGCGGGCACCGCCACGTGTTCGGAACAGGTGAGGTAGCCGAACCCCAGCTCGTCGGCTGCCGTGCCGATCCGCGCAACGTCGTCGATACCCGCGTCCGCCTCCCAGGCCGAGGCGGTGCCGGGAACCTGGATGACCACGGGCGTGGACAGTCCGAGTCGCATCAGTTGATCCCATCCCCTCAGACAGCCGAAATGGATCCTAGTTTTGCAGGTCGGTGACGCGCCCGTCCTCGACCCGCCAGGACCGGTCCAACCGGACGTTGGCCAGCATCCGGCGGTCGTGAGTCACCAGCAGGAGCGCGCCATCGTAGCTCTCCAACGCCTGCTCGAGCTGCTCGATGGCGGGCAGATCGAGGTGGTTGGTGGGCTCGTCGAGCACCAGCACGTTGGTCCCGCGAGCCTGCAGCAGCGCCAGCCCGGCGCGGGTGCGCTCCCCGGGTGAGAGCTCATCCACGGTGCGCTCGACATGGTCGGCCGTCAGCCCGAACTTCGCCAGCAGGGTCCGCACGTCAGCGGTCGTCCAGTCCGGCACCCGCTGCTCGAAGCGGTCCACCAGACGCGCATCCCCGGTGAAATCGGCTCGCGCCTGGTCGATCTCACCGATCGCCACGTTGGCGCCCAGGCTCGCGCGGCCCGTATCGGGTTCCCGGCGGCCGAGAAGCAGCCGCAGCAATGTGGATTTTCCGGCGCCGTTGGGGCCGACGATCCCGATCCGCTCGCCGGCGTCGACCTGTAGGGAAACCGGGCCGAGAGTGAAATCCCCCTGTCGGACAACAGCATTGTCGAGTGTGGCGACCACCGTGCTCGACCGCGGCGCGGCGCCGATGGTGAACTGCAGCGTCCATTCTTTGCGGGGTTCGGCCACCTCTTCCAGCCGGGCGATCCGGCTCTCCATCTGCCGGACCTTCTGCGCCTGCTTCTCGCTGGACTCGGTGGCGGCGCGGCGTCGGATCTTGTCGTTATCGGGGGCTTTGCGGATGGCGTTGCGAACGCCCTGGCTCGACCACTCCCGCTGGACGCGGGCGCGGGCGACCAGATCGGCCTTGCGCTCGGCGAACTCGTCGTACTGTTCGCGGCGGTGCCGACGGTTGATCTCGCGTTCCTCCAGGTAGCTCTCGTATCCGCCGCCGTAGACGGTGTTGGTGTTCTGGGCCAGATCGAGCTCCAGCACGCGAGTGACACTGCGGGCCAAGAACTCCCGATCATGGCTGACCAGCACCACACCGCCGCGCAGATCGCGGACGAACTGCTCGAGCCGGTCCAGTCCGTCCAGATCCAGGTCGTTGGTCGGCTCGTCGAGCAGCGCGATGTCGAACCGGGACAGCATCAGCGCAGCCAGGCCCACCCGCGCCGCCTGCCCGCCCGACAGTCCGGTCATCAGAGTGGAATCCGGTTGCACGGCCTCGCCGTCCAGGCCCAGATCGGCCAGCACCGCGGGCAGTCGCTCATCGAGGTCGGCGGCACCGGTGGCCAGCCAGTGATCCAGCGCCCGCGAGTAGTCCTCCGCCGGATCGGTGCCGGCGGGTGCGGTGTCCGGATCGGCCAGGGCGGCCGCGGCGGCGTCCATCGCCTGGGCCGCCTGGGCGCACCCGGTCCGCCGCGCGATGTAGGCGGCGACGGTCTCGCCCGCCACCCGCTCATGCTCCTGGGGCAGCCAGCCTACGAACGCATCGGCCGGCGCGGCGTTGATCGATCCGGCCAGCGGCGCCAGATCCCCGGCCAGGATCCGCAGCAGCGTGCTCTTACCAGCACCGTTGGCGCCGACCACGCCGACCACGTCGCCCGGCGCCACGGTCAGGTCCAGCCCCTCGAACAGGGTGCGGTGGGCGAAGCCGCCGGCCACAGCCTTGGCGACAAGCGTTGCGGTCATGCCTACATGGTCGCAGCACTGCTCAACGGTTGCGGTTCCACTCCAGCCAACCGACCCCGGTCCGTCCGTCGGCCATCGTGACCGCCGCCCAGGCCCTGGGGAACTGGCTGACCCGACCGTCGAGTGACTCCAGTCGCACCGGCGCGTGGGCGATGATCTCCGCGGTGGCGACCAGACCGGTGGGCTGCAAGCGCAGTACCGTAGAGACCGGCAGGTCGTCGGGGCCGAACTGCGCCTCGGCCTGCACCGATTGCAGTTCGATGAACCCGGCGTCGTCCTGCACGTAACCGATGCCCACCGGCGGCATGCCCGGAATCCGGACATCGACGCCGTGCAGGTGGGTGCCGTCGTCGAGATGTAGGGCGTTCCACACCCAGTCCATCGCCCACCAATCCCGCACCCCCCAGGAATGATCACGTTGACCCGGAACCGCGGATACCTCGTGGGTTACGCCGTCGACGGTGACCGAACCGGTGACGGTGCAGGGGATTTCGAAGCGTGGGGTGATCCGGTACTGATACGGCCGCCCCGCGGTGGTCCACTCGAGCTCCATATTCAGCGGCACCGGTCGACCGGTCTCGTTGCGTAGCAGCGCCGCCGGATCGTCGAAGGCCTGGGCGGTGCCGCTGACCGCCACCCGGTAGCACCGCAGCGGTTCGATGACCTGCTGGGTCATGGTGATGCCGGCGGTGCTGATCGAGAACGGCTCGGCCGGCAGGTCGGCACGGAAGTCGTTGAGCGCCACGGTGGGCATGCCGGGCCCGCACAGCAGGGCGTTGATCCAGGCGTGATTCTCGTTGGGGTACAGCCCCAGCCGGATCCAGCCACCGATCGACCCGGCCGGGTCGACGAAGTCGAAGTACCAACTCTCGTTCCACAGCGGCTCGGCTGCCGGCGGATGCGGGTACTCATCGGAGTCGTTGGGCGCCAGGGGCTCCGGGACGGCCGGGGCGGGCAGGATCGCCAGCGCATCGGTGTCGAGAACCTGGGCGCAGTGCCGCGACAGCATGGTCATGAACATGTCGTCGCCGCGTTCGGTCTGCCCGACCAGCATGGACGAGACCACGGCCATCATCACCCCGAAGAAGCTCTGCCGGCGCACCCCCTCCCGGACGTCGACGGCGGTGACGTCGGCATCGGGTCCGCGGCCGGCCAGATACGCCTGGACCAGGTCGTCGAAGCGGGCCCGGCGGATCTCGACCGGCAGCGCGCAGCCCAGGAAGTAGGCGAGATCGACGAACGCCGGCGCCCAGGTCACGGTCTGCCAGTCCACCACCGTCAGGGCGCGTGGCGAGCCGGGTTCGCCCAGGAGCATGTTGTCCAGCCGATAGTCGCCGTGCACCAGTCCTTTCGGCTGCTGGTCCTCGGCGGCCTGGTAGCCGTCGAAGCCGGCCACCAGCCGGTCGCAGACCGTGCGTTGCTCATCGGTGATCCGGGCCGCATAGCGGTCCAGGAATCCCGCGTAGAGGGTCTGCAGCAGCGCCTGGTTGATCGGTGCCGCGCGGTTGAGCCACGCCACCTCAGCCAGGTCCGCCTCGTCGCGCAGCGAGGAGTGCATGCGGCCCAGTTCGGAGACCGCCAGCAATGCCTGCTCGACGGCGGCGCCGGCAATGTCGTCGCCGGGGACGGCCGGCGCCGCATCCTGCAGGACCAGGTCGAAGATCCCGGTGTCGGTGTCGATGGCGGCGTGATAGCAGTGCGGGATCGGACCTGACAGCCGCGGCGCGATGTCGGTGTAGAACCTCACCTCACGCTCGTAGAGCCCGAGCATCAGCCCGGTCTGCCGGCTGGTCGGTTCACCGGCCGCGACCTTGAGCACCAGCGAGGCCGGCCCGGCGGATCCTTGCGCGTAGGCCGGCGTGACCCGATAACACTCGCTCATCTGTCCGGTGCCGATCCGTTCGGTCCGGAATCCGGTTACGCTCGGGCCGCCGAGCACGCGGGTCAGCCATTCCGCGCTGAGATCCGCCGGCGATGCGAGCGGTTCTGATTCGGTGTGAGGGTGCACTGGCCCAACGTAGGACGGCGGTGGCGGGTCTGTCATCGGATCCGGCGATCCCCGAGATCCCACTGGCCGAAATCGGCTGCCAACACATCATCTACGTCGACGTGCACGTCGTCGATCATGAAGCCCGGGTCGGTGGCGGTGACGATCTCGCGCTGAAACAGCACGGCCGCTGGCTCCCGTTGACCGCCCGACCACGCCCTGGTCTGCCAGGCCCAGCGGTGACCCGCGCTGGTCGAATGCCCCACCACGTTGTCGCCGATCGCCCAGCCGAGCTGGCGCACGCCACCGTAGATTCCGGTTCGCGGCACGCCGAGCACGGAGTTGATCCCGCGAAACCACGCGGACGCCAGGTTCTTCCACGCCGACGAATCGATGTCCTCGTCGACGCTGAAGAAGATCGGGGCGGTGTCGGGGCCCCCGGCCGCGTTGTGCAGCCGCAGGGCGGTGCGGGCGTCGGCCACCCCGCCGTCGTAGCCGCGGGTGAAGTCCGACGGCGAATTCACCCACCCGGGTTTGCCGTACTGGTAGCAGCTGACCACGTGGAGGCCAGCCGCGCGCAGCCCATCGGTGTAATCCCGTGTGACGGGCTTGAAGTCGAAGTCGGCACCCGGGCGCAGTTCGGAGACATAGACCAACGCCCCGTCGAAGCCCGCCGCGCGGATCGCTTCAGGTTGCACCAGTCGGTGAGCGAAGTCGATGAGCCGCAGTCCTTCTGCCGCGGCCGGCGGCGCACCGGCGGTGGCTCCGAAGACGCCTGGGACCGCGAGCGCGGGAACCGCCAGTGCGCCATAGCGCAGGATGTCGCGCCGGGAAACCGTCATCGGCAAAGACTAAGAGCTCTACTGCTGGCCGATCACCGATTCGCCGAACTGCTCGATGGCCTCGATGGCGTGCGCCAGGCTGTCTCCCGGCAAAGCCACCTGCGTCCAGGTCACGCCGGCATCGGCCAGCCGGCCCAGGCCGTCCAAGTAGGCGTCCGGCTTGAAGTCGTCGTACCCGACGCGGCCACCGACCAGATTGGAGAAACAGATGTCGATGCCCGCGAAGTCCCGGCCCGCTTCCTCGCAGCGCCGCTTCAAGTCCTCGACACCGGCGGCCAACGCTTCGACCGTGTCCATGGCGGCGGTGCGCGCCGTTCCGGCCAGGGCCGCCGGAGCCGCGAACGGCGCCCACCCATCACCATGGGCGGCGACCCGCCTGCGGGCCTTACCGGTGTTCCCACCGATCCAGATAGGCGGATGCGGGAGGCTGACCGGGCGTGGATGGGCAGTGATTCCCCGGGCGTGGAAATTGCTGCCTTCGAACGAGACGTCGTCGCCGGTCCAGATCGCCCGGATGACCTCCAGGCTCTCCTCGACCAGCCCGGTACGTTCGTCGAAATCCACTCCCAAAGCGGCGAATTCACCCTTGAGATAGCCGACGCCGACGGCCAGGGTGAAGCGTCCCCCGGAGAGCAGGTCCAGTGTCGCTCCCGCTTTGGCGACCACGAAGGGATTGCGGTAGGGCAGCACCACGACGTTCGGGATGAACCGCAGGATGCGGGTGTGCGCGGCAGCGAATCCCATTGCCACGAACGGGTCCAGGCTGTCGTGGCCCCCGGCGTCGAGCCAGCGTTGGGTGGGCGCCGGGTGATCGGTGAAGCCCATGGCGTCGAATCCGGCGGCCTCGGCGGCTCGTGCCACGGCGGCGACCCCGTGCGGTGACGCCAGTTCCGGGTCGCAGGGGTGAGTGATGATCGGGTAGGTGAACGCGAATCGCATGCCTATTCCTTTCGCGGCGGCCCGAGTAGGTAGTCGCCGCTGTCGGGATGGTGGTACCAGCCGCCGGCGGCGTGGGTGCCCCCGTCGACGTGCAGCGCCTGCCCGGTGACGTAGGAACTCATGTCACTGGCGAGAAATACTGCGGCCCCGGCCATCTCGTCGACGTGGCCGGGGCGGCCCATCGGGATCATGTGGCCCGCGCCGGCCAGCATCTCGGGCGAGCCGACCCGCTCGATGCCTTCGGTCAGGGTGAGGTCGGGCGCCAGGCAGTTGACCCGGATGCCGTGCGGCGCCAGCTCCAGCGCGGCGGTCTTGGTGTAGTTGATGACGCCCGCCTTGGCCGCCGCATAGGCGGCGTAACCCGGCGCGGCACGGGTGCCCTCGATGCTGCTGACGTTGATGACGCTGCCGGGCTCGCCCCGCTGCACCAGGGCCCGCGCCACCCGTTGCGTACACAGCAGCACCTGGGTCAGGTTGGAGCGGATCAAGGCGTCCCAGCCGTTCGGCGTGGTGTCCAGAAGCGCCGAGGCGAACGTCCCGCCGGCGTTGTTGACCAGAACCGTCGGCAGCCCCACCGCCGCGATGGTCTCGGCCAGCGCGGCATCGACCTGGTCGGGGTCGCGGACGTCGATCGGACAGGCCAGGCCCCCGACCGCGGCAGCGGCCTGCTCCGCGGTTTGCGGGTCGCGTTCCCAGATCGCCACCCGGGCACCGAATTCCGCGAAGGTCTCGGCGATGCCGCGCCCGATGCCCGCGCCACCCCCGGTGATCACGGCCACCCGGCCCTCCAACGACGACGCGTCCTTGCGCAGCACCATCGGCGGTCTCCTGAGGGTTGGGTTGTCAGCCGGTCACAGGCTGATGTAGACCGACTTGGTGTTGAAGTAGGCCTCCAGGCCCTTGCGCCCGCGTTCGCCGCCCCAACCCGACTGCTTGTGCCCGCAGATCGGCATGGACGGGTCGGCGGCCAGCGCGGAGTTCACCCAGATCTGGCCTCCGCGAAGCGCGTTGGCGACCCGGTGGGCGCGACTGAGGTTCTCGGTCCAGATGGCGCCGGCCAGACCGTATTCGGTGTTGTTGGCGGCGGCGATCGCCTCGCCCTCGGAGTCGAACGGGATCACCGATCCGACCGGGCCGAAGATCTCCTCGCGGATCAGCCGCATGTCCGGGGTGGTGTTGGTGATGATCGTCGCCTCGTAGAAGTAGCCACGGCGGTCCATCGGTTTGCCCCCGGTGATGACCTGCGCCCCGGCGGCCACGCCGTCGTCGACGATGCCCGCCACCCGCTGCCGCTGCTTGTCACTGATCAGCGGGCCCAGAACCGAATTCGGGTCGTCACTGCCACCCATCGGCAGCATCTGGGCGAAGTTGGCCAGGCCCTCGACCACCTGCTCGTAGATTCCGCGCTGGACATAGATCCGTGAGGTGCACGAGCAGTTCTGGCCCGAGCCGGCCAGCAGGCCCATGCCGGCCATCATGATCGCCTTGTCCAGGTTGGCGTCGTCGAACATGATCAGCGGCGACTTGCCGCCGAGCTCCAGCGTGAGGCGCTTGAGGTTTCCGGCGGCCGCCTTGACGATCAGCCGTCCCACTTCGGTCGATCCGGTGAACGAGATCTTGTCGACGTCCGGGTGCGCCGTCAGCGCGGCCCCGGTGGTCTCGCCGTAGCCGGTGACGACGTTGAGGACTCCGTCGGGCAGGCCGGCCTCTCGGAAGATCTCCTCCAGTTTCAGCGCGGTCAGCGGGGTTTCCTCGGCGGGCTTGAGCACGCAGCTGCAGCCGGCGGCCAGCGCCGGGGCCACCTTGAGCATGGCGACGAAAAACGGTCCATTCCAAGGGATGATCAATCCGACGACGCCGACCGGCTCGAGCTGGGTGAAGGTGTGGTACTCCTCGAAATGCCCGAGCAGGCCGTCGGAGACCAGGTTGGCAGACTCGCCGTGGATCTTGCCGACCCAGCCGGCGTAGTAGGTCAGCATCTCCTGGGAGACCTTGATGATCTGACTGGCGCCCATGGCGGTCATCCCGTTGTCGCGGGATTCGATCTCGGCGAGTTCGGGCGTGCGCTCTTTGATGATCTCGGCTGCGCGGAACAGGATCTCGGCGCGCCGGGCCGCGGGCAGTTTGCGCCACACTCCCGATTCGAAGCTCTCCCGGGCGCGCGCCACCGCCGCGTCCACGGCCGCCTGATCCGCGTCGGGGACCTCGGCGATCTGTTCCTCGGTCGACGGGTTGTAGACGGGGATGATGGTGGTCACTGGTCTGCTGCCTTTCGTGGTGGCGTTCCGCCGGTCGGACGGATGAGGACTTCCTGCGCGGTACTGGCCACGTGACGGCCCGCCGAGTCGACGATGCTGCCCCGGACCAGGGCTCGATGACCGCCGACGGCGACGGTCTGCTGGGTGTAGGCGTGCCATCGATCGAAGCGCACCGGGCGGTGCAACCAGACGGCGTGATCCAGGGTGAGGCCGGTGTGCGTTCCGTAGCCGACGCACTGCGGGTGGGACCGAAGCGCCATGTCCACCAACAGGTAATCGGTGGCGTAGGCGAGCAGCACGGCGTCGGTCACCGGCCCGCCGTCGATGCTGCGCGGCAGCCGCATCCAGTGGGTGCGCTCCCCCGGTCCCCGCCCGCCTCCCAGGAAGATCGGCGGCTCGGCGATCCGCAGCTCCAACGGGGGTGGGGTGTCGATCCAGGTCATGCCCCGCTCTGCCAGCCCGGGCGGGGCCTGGCGCACCCAGTGCTGCAGCAGCGGATGCGACTCCGGCGCGTCGTTGAATTCGGTCGTGGCCAGGTGGTTCTCGGGGCCGTCCTCGGGATTGCTGTCGAAGGACACCGTGGCCGTCAGCAGCGTGTGTCCGGCCTGGCGCACCTCGACGTGGCGGATCGACATGGATCGTCCGTCGCGGGTGCGGTCGACGACGATGTCCAGCGGCGTGTCGCAATCCCCGGCCCGCAGGAACGCGGCGTGGATCGAATGCGGGCTGGGCCCGTCGACGGTGGCCGCCGCCGCGGCCATCGCCTGGGCCACGAGCTGGCCGCCGAAGATCCGGCCGAAGCGGCCGGCCTCGTTGTCGGCCCGGAACCGGTCGGCGCCGGTGGGTTGCGGCGTCAGCACCTGCTGCAGCCGGTCGAGTGCGCCCAGCGTCGCGGCCTCCAGCGGAGTGCCGGTATCGCGCAGCGGGCCGGTGAAGTCCGAGGCGCCGGCTACGACTTGACGGGCGGACATGAACCTCCTCGGCTGACCACCGGGGAGCCGGCAGCGTGACCCATTTAAGTCAATCGTTTGACTTAGGTCAAGGGTGCGGGCGACCGATCACTGAGTGCCGTCGGGCCCCGGCGTCTCCGTCGAGAACAGCCGCACCACGGCGATGACCACCACCAGGCCCATCATGAACCAGGTCATCTCGACGCAGGTCTCATAGACGTCCTTCAGCGCGACGGCCCTGCCCGCGATGGTCGTGGTGGCGGCATCGTCGACCAGCAGCAGCCCGAGGTTCACCTGGAGGCCCAGGCCGAACCAGACGACGGCCGGCATCAACAGCGCCGATCGGGTGGACGCGGTGGGTTCGCGTCGCCACCGCCGCTCGATCAACGCGAACGTCTGGAACAGCACCCACCCCGTGATCAGCCAGCCGACGTAGTTGCTCAGCGGCACACCCAACACCCCACTCGGTGACCGGTAGGAGAACACCTGCCGCACATAGGCCCCGAACGGGTCGATCACCAGGTCGTAGCCGCCGGCGATCAGGGTGGCGACCACCGGCGTCCCCAGCACGGCCAGGCGCCGGCTCCGGCACTCGCCCACGATCACCCGCGCCAGAATCCACGCCACCCAGGCGATCATCACCCAGGCCGCCACCACCGGGAACGGGATGCCGAGCGCACGGGGACCTGCCATGTGATGGGTGTAGAAGCCGAATGGGAAGCCGGTCGCCACACTGCACGCCTCGAGGCCGAACCCCACCGTCACCGCGATCGCGAAGTAGGCGATGACACCGGCGGGTCGATAAAGGGTGAACGTATGAAGGACCACGAACACCAGCAGCGCCGCACCCCAGATCGCTTCGGCGTCAGCGGCTCTCGACGATCCGGCGCTCACGGCATTGCCCACCGTCGCCACCAGCCAGACCGCCAGGACGCACCAGCAGGTGATCACCAACCCGGCCCCGCGCGGAGCCGTCGGCGATGCGCTGCTCACCGGCGTCGACACCGTCGCAGCGTAGCTGTCGCCGACTTCATCACCGGACAGAACGACCATGTTTACGGAAACGAGACCGCCGATCCGCGGCGCGGGCAACCCTATTAACAACAGTCACATTGTTAACATCGGGGGCGTGTCCGATTCGCCACGAACCTCCCCCTCCCGGAACCATCTCTCCCGCCGTGACGTGCTCCGATACGCCTCGGCGGCGACGGCGATGGCCGGTCTGGGCGTGGCAGCGGCGGGGGCCGGCGCGCCCGTCGCCGCGGGCACCGGACACATGTTGATCGACTACGCCATGCGCCAGATCCCGGCCCAGGACATCCGCGCCGCCGGCTACTCCGGGGTCATCAACTACGTGTCGACGTCGCGGCCCGGGTCCAGCTTCGGCGCCAAGCCGATCACCCGGCCCTACGCCGAGTCGCTGACCGCCGCGGGCCTGGTGATCGTCAGTAATTACCAGTTCGGCAAGCCGGGCGGGACGGCCCCGTCGGACTTCACCCGCGGGTTCGCCGGCGGTGTCAGCGACGCGCACACCGCCTGGCAGCTGCACACCGCGGCCGGTGGCGCACGCAACGCACCGATCTTCTTCAGTGTCGACGACGACATCAACCGCGAGACCTGGAACAATGTTGCGCTGCAATGGTTTCGGGGAATCAATTCGGTTCTGGGCGTGCAACGCACCGGCGTCTACGGTGGCGTCAACGCTTGCCAGTGGGCTGCCGCCGACGCTGTGATCGGCAGCTCCAGCACGCCGGGACACCGGTGGGCCTGGCAGACCCGATCCTGGTCGAACGGTAAGCGCGACCCCGCGGCCGTGCTCTTCCAGCGGATCGTGAGCACCGCATCGAGCCCGGGTCCGGTGGTCGGTGGAATCGAAGTCGACGTCAACGACGTCATGGCCCATGACTGCGGGCAGTGGAACCTGCACCCCTGAGGGTGCGGTTCGGCTAGGAGCTGGTCGACAGGAACAGCGCCAAGGTGAGCATCACGACGCACGCAATGGATGTGATGACGCCCAGGTCTGTTGGCGACATGAGTCGGCTCCTGTCTGTGATGACCTCGGTTGATCCGCGGCGCCACCAAGTTAGCCGGGCGGCTCGACCGACGTCAACCGACCGCCGGCCCTCACCGGCCCCCTGGAAACATCAGGTACTGGGGCGTGGTAAATAAGGTGCTGAGGCCGCCTATCAACGCGAGAATCACCACGCCGACCATGAATAGCCCAAGGTTGAGCCGCTTTCCCGGTTCCCAGGATTTCGTCACGAAGTAAGCTGCGACGGCTGCGATTCCCCAAAGCGCGACAGACAGGAAGTACCCGTTATATAACGCGTATCCGCCGCCATACCCCAGCACGGCAAGTATCAGACTTGCAAACAGGAACAATCCAATCCCGGTCACGAGACCGAGGGCGAAAAACGCGGTGCGGCGTGCAATCGTTCTTAGACCGGCCACGACGATCAAGCTCCTCCATAGGTGCCGTGATATTGCGGGGAAAATCTTCAATTGCCGCCGCGTCGGAGACGATCGTGTGGATCTCCCGCGACTTGTTGCGCCAGCACCGCTTCACGCGCCCGCGCCGCATCCGCGAAAGCTCCCCGCGCATCGGCCATAGCGCAAAAGCTACGCCCTTCGGCGCGATCGCGTCTGCGGCAGCGACTGGTTCCCGCAGGCTGCGGCCAGTATCGTCGTCGCGGTGCGCGTGAAGCATGTGACCGCAGGGTCGAAGGAGTAACACAGCATGCCGCTGAGTCTGTCGAGCCGGGACCAGAACTCGGGCCACCTGTTCTACAACCGACGGCTGCGCGCTGCCACCACCAAGTTCTCCGTGCGGATGAAGCACGACGACCGCAAGCAGACCGCCGCGATCGTGCTGTCGGTGGTGCTGATCTTCATCGGCATGGGCTGGATGCTGCTGCTGAACGTGCTGCGCCCGGCCGGAATCGTGCGGACGTCGGCGATCGTCGGTGACCGTGACTCCGGAGCCATCTACGCGCGCATCGACGGGCGCCTGTACCCCGCGCTGAACATCACCTCGGCCCGGCTGGCGGTGGGCCACTCCGAAGTACCCACCTGGGTCAAACCCGCCGAGATCGCCAAATACCCCACCGGCCCGATGATCGGCATCCCCGGAGCCCCGGCGGCACTGGTCGCCGACACCGGCGCCCCGTCGGCGTGGGCCGTCTGCGACACCGCGGGTTCCCCGCGCCGGGCCGAGCCGCCCCTGGTGACCGCGATCGCGGGACCGCTGACCGGCGCCGGCCGTGCCGCACCGCTGGCGGCCGACGCCGCCGTGCTCACCCGCTTCCAGGGTGGTACCTACGTGATCTGGGGCGGCAAACGCTCCCAGGTGGACCCGTCCGATCGGGCGATCACCCTGAGCCTGGGCATCGACCCGGGAACCACGGTCCCGGTGGAGATGTCCCGCGCGCTCTACGACGCCCTGCCCAGCACCGAGCCGCTGCGGGTACCACTGATTCCACTGGCCGGAGCGCCGTCGCAGTGGGTGCCCGGATCGGCGGTGGGAGCGGTGCTGGAGACCCGGACCGCCGGCGGCGGCTCCCAGTTCTACGTGCTGGTGCCCGACGGGGTCCAGAAGATCACCAGCTTCGTGGCCGACCTGATCCGCAGCGCGAACTCGTTCGGTTCGGTCGCTCCCCTGGTGGTCAGCCCCGACAAGCTGGTCAACATCCCGGAAGTGGGCACGCTGCCGGTGGAGTACTACCCGAACAGCCGGCTGAGGTTCGTCGACACCGCCGCCGAACCGACGACGTGCGTGGGGTGGGAGAAGGCCGCCGGTGACCGGCAGGCCCGGATCACGCTGTACAACGGCCGCGGCCTGCCGGTCTCGCCGGGCTTGGACAACCGGATCGTCAAACTGGTGCGCGATGACCGCGGACCCACCTCGGTGGTGGCCAACCAGGTGCTGGTGCAGCCCGGGGCCACCAACTTCGTCACCTCGACCAGTGAGCTGCTCGACTCGGACTCCCGCGAGACCCTGTTCTGGGTGTCACCCAGCGGTGTCCGGTTCGGAATCGCCGCCGAGACCGAAACCCTGCAGGGCCTCGGCCTGGACCCCGGCTCGGCGCAACAGGCGCCGTGGCCGCTGCTGCGGACGTTCGCGGCCGGCCCGGAACTGTCTCGCCACGCCGCACTGCTGGCCCGCGACACCGTGGCCTCCGCCGGCGCGGTGCAGCCGGTGGTGCCGCAAAACCAATTGGCCATTCCGGGAGGGCACTGAGGCGATGTCCAAGCGCGCGTTTGTTCCCGTACGCCTTCAGGTTCCCGAGCCCAAGCCGGTGCGTGTCGCGCCCCGGGCCCCTGACGCCCTGCCCGAACGCGAGCCGCGCAACCTGTGGGTGATGATCGGCCTACCGGCGCTGCTGGTCGCGCTGATCGGCACCATCGTCATGCTCTACGTCTCCGGGGTACGCAGCCTGGGGTCGGGCATGTTCCCGATGATGGGCATGGCCGGGCTGGGCATGCTGATGTTCTCCGGCCGCTTCGGCCGCGCCCGCAAGATCAGCTGGGGCGAGCAGGAGAAGAACCGGCGCAGTTACCTGCGTTCGCTCGACGGTGAGCGCGACGAGATCCAGAAGGCGGTCTGCGCCCAGCGCCAGGCCCAGGATCAGGTGCACTCCAATCCGCAGGGCCTGGGCGCGGTCATCGGCGGGCCGCAGATGTGGGAGCGCCGCCGCTCGGACCCGGATTTCCTGGACGCCCGGGTGGGTGTCGGGGTGCAGCACGCCCCGGATTCGGTGCTGTCGGTGCAGTGGCCGGAGATCCCCATCGACGAGGAGCTGGAGCCGGTCACCGGCCAGGCGCTGCGGGACTTCATCCTCGAGCAGCGCAAGATCCGCGACATCGCCAAGGTGGTCAACCTGCGTTCGCGCCCGGGCTTCAGCTTCGTCGGCGAGGACCTCGACCAGGTTCGCTCCCTGCTGCGCTCGGTGCTGGCCGGGCTGGCGGTCTTCCACAATCCGCTCGATCTCAAGCTGATGGTGGTGACCCGCCACCCCGAGCTGTGGTCCTGGATGGTGTGGCTGCCGCACAACCAGCATGACGAACTGTTCGACGCCTGCGGATGGCGCCGGCTGGTGTTCACCAGCCCCACCGAGTTGGAGTCGACGCTCGGCGCGGACCTGCACATGAAGGGCAAGCGCGGTGCGTGGCGGCCGCCGTCGGCGCCGAGTCCCACCACCATGGGATCGGCGCTGGAGACCGGCGCCGACGGCAACGAGCTGGGGCCGCACTGGGTGATCGTCGACGACAACACCGGCAGTCCCGAGGCGTGGGAGAGCGTTGTCGGCCGCGTCGGCAAGGACGGCATCACGGTGCTGCGGGTGGCGTCCCGGCTCGGCGCGGGTGTGGGGTTCGCACGCGAGGAGATCTTCGAGGTCATCGACCAGCCCGCCCGCCACAACCACGCCGACGAACCGGCCCCCACCCACCGCCGGGACGGGCGGGCCGTCCCGGCGCAGCGGCCCATGCTGCGCGTCGGCGGCAAGTTCTTCGCCCACGCCGATCAACTTTCGGTGCCACGGGCCTACCGCTATGCGCGGGCCATGGCGCGCTGGTCGCCCACGGCCAGCGTCGATGTCGCCGACGCCGGCAGCGGCGCCCTGGAACTGTTGCGCGCGTTGGGAATCGACGACGCCCGCGAGCTGAACGTGGACCGGCTGTGGGCCGAGCGACGCAGTCGCGGCGACGAGCGGTGGGCCGAGATCCCGGTCGGCGCCAAGCCCAACGGCGAGCTGCAGAACGTGGTCCTGCGCGCAAAGGACTTCGGCGGCTTCGGCTTTCACTCGGTGGTGGTCGGCACCAGCGGTTCGGGCAAGTCGGAGTTCTTCCTTTCGCTGGTCTACGGGATCGCGCTGACCCACTCGCCGGAGACCTTCAACGTGATCTTCGTCGACATGAAGTTCGAGTCCGCGGCCCAGGACATCCTCGGCATACCGCACGTGTCGGCGGCGCTGTCCAACCTCGGCAAGGACGACCGCCACCTGGCCGAACGGATGCGGCGCGCGATCGACGGTGAGATCGCCCGGCGCTACCGGCTGTTCAACTCCGTCGGCGCCCGCGACGCGAACGACTACGAGGAGATCCGGCTGGCCGGCCGCGATCTGGAGCCGGTGCCGATCCTGCTGGTGGTGATCGACGA
Organism: Mycobacterium zoologicum; assembly: GCF_020181635.2. NCBI lineage: Bacteria > Bacillati > Actinomycetota > Actinomycetes > Mycobacteriales > Mycobacteriaceae > Mycobacterium > Mycobacterium zoologicum. The sequence continues at coordinate 87,718 of NZ_JAYJJS010000010.1, forward strand.
GTACCTGGAGCTGTTCGCCAACCACGGCAAGTGGATCGAGTTGATCATCCACATCGGCCAGGAGGGCCGCGGCGCCAACGTCTTCTTCATGCTCGGCGGCCAGCGCCTGGACCTGTCGTCGCTGCAGAAGGTCAAGTCCAACATCGCCTTCCGCGTCGCGCTGCGTGCCGAATCCGGAGACGACAGCCGGGAGGTCATCGGCTCCGATGCCGCCTATCACCTGCCGTCGAAGGAGAACGGCTTCGGGCTGCTCAAGGTCGGCCCGCGCGATCTGGACCCGTTCCGCTGCTTCTACCTGTCGGCGCCGTTCGTGGTGCCCAAGCGCAAGGTGTCCACCGGCAAGACCCTGGACATGACGCTGACCAAGCCCCGGCTCTACACCTGGCAGTTCCAGCCGCTGGACGACGCGGATGCCCAGGCGCTGCAGGATATGTCGGCGACCGACACCGAGCCCGACGAGTTCCTCCTGCACGACGACGGGTTCAAGAAGAAGAAGATCGTCGACGTCCTGCGCGAGTCGCTGATCGCCGCGGACCGCCGGGCCCCGCACCTGCCGTGGTTGCCGCCGCTGGAGATCTCCGAGCCGGTCGACGCGCTGGTCGCGCTGTACCGGGGCAAGCCGTGGGACGTCGACTACGGGCGCAACTCGGGGCTGGTGTGGCCGCTGGCCGTCAAGGACATCCCCGAGGATGCCCAGCAGTTGGTGCACTGCGTCGACGTGCTGCGCAGCAACATCATGGTGGTCGGGGCCAAGAGCCGCGGCAAGACGACGACGCTGATGACGCTGATGTGCTCGGCGGCGCTGATGTACTCCCCGGCGCGGCTGACCTTCTTCTGCGTCGGCGGCGCCACGCTGGGCTACGCCGAGAACCTGCCGCACGTGGCCGACATCGTCTCGCCGGCCGACCGTGAGGGCGTCGAGCGCACCGTGGCGACCATGGCCGCACTGGTCAGCGCCCGCCAGGACACCTTCCGGCGGGACAAGATCGACATCAACGAATTCCGGGAGCGGCGCTTCGGTTCCGGCACCGACACGCTGGCCGGCACCGATCCGGGCGATCCCTACGGCGACGTCTTCCTGGTCATCGACGACTTCTCCGACCTCTACAACACCGACACCATGTTGGGAGATCGGATCATCGCGCTCAGCGGTGTCGGGCCGGAGTACGGCGTCCACCTGATGACCAGTGCGTCGGGCTGGATTCACGGTCAGCGCCAGACGCTGCTGCAGAACTCCGACGTCCGCATCCAGCTGCGTCTGCAGAACCCGGGTGAGAACGAGATGGGCACCGCCTCGGTCGACGCCCGCGACGCCGCGAAGCGCACGGTGAACCGGCCCGGTTTCGGCCTGACCGAATCGCTGCACGAGATGCTCATCGGTGTGCCGGAACTGGCCGCCGCCGACGGCACCCGAATCGGAACGCGCGACCTCGGCGCCCGCGTGGCCGAAGTCGCCGGGGTGACCAAGCACGCCACCCTCAAGCGGCTGCCGTCCGCGGTCGCGCTGACCGACGTCATCGCCTACGACCTCGCCGAACGCCCGCCGGCCCGATCCGTGCCGTCGATCGCGTTCGCGATCGGCGAGCAGCACGATCTGCTGCCGGTGCCGCTGATCTTGTCCGAGCACCCGGGGATGATGATCCTGGGCCGCGCGCTGTGCGGTAAGAGCGCCACCCTGGCCGCCATCGGCGAATCCGTGATGGCACGGTTCGGCCGCGACGAAGCCCAGATCACCATCATCGACCCCAAGACCGGGCCGCTGCGCGACCTTCAGGGGCCCGGCTACGTCAACGCCTACGCCTACGACCAGGACGAGATCGACGAGGTGCTGACCGCACTGGCCCAGCAGGTCCTGATCCCGCGACTGCCCGCCAAGGGCCTGAGCCAGGAGGAACTGCGGGCACTGCGGCCCTGGGAGGGCCCGCGGCACTTCGTGCTGATCGACGACGTGCAGGACCTGCGCCCCGCGCAGATCCATCCGGCCAAGCCACCGGTGGGCGCGGCGCTGTGGAAGCTGATGGAACGGGGCCGCCAGATCGGGTTGCACGTGTTCACCACCCGCAACTCCTCCAACTTCGCCCAGCTGGAGATGGACCCCTGGGTCAAGACGCAGCGCACCGCCAAGTCGCCGTTCCTGTTCATGGACAACGATCCGCAGAACAAGGTCAACCGGCTGGTGCGGGCTCAGGAGCTGCCCGCCGGCCGCGGCCTGCTGGTCGACGATTCGCAGGTAGAAGGCGTGTTGGTGGGTGTCCCGACGTCGATGATGCGCGATTTCGAGCAGGATTAGCCGGTAAACGTGCAGTGAAGTGACGCGAATGCCGGTTCGGGTTTAGGATCGTCGGCGAAGCTGCCAGCGCCGTCGGCTCATCGTCTATGAGGCATCGGGAGGAACAATGCTCTCTGTAGAACCAGAAGCGGTCCTGGCGTCCGCTGGCGCGGAGTCCGCCATCAGCGCAGAGACGGCGGCGGCCGCTTCCGCGGCCAGCCCCGGGTTGCTCGGCGTGCTGCCGATGGGCAATGACCTCGACTCGATCGCCTTCCACGCGGCCCTGCTCGCCGCCGGCACGGAATACCTCGGCATCGTCGCCGAGCACTCGGCGCAGCGCGGGCTGTTCGCCGGCACGCAGGCGACCGCGGCGGGTGTCTACAGCGCCACCGAGGCGCTGCGGGCAGCCACCGCCGCCATCAGCGGCTAGCCCATGGCCGACCCGGGGTGGGCCGCCCGCACGCCCGAGGCCAACGACATGTTGATCAAGAGTGGCGCGGGCCTTCCGACCATGCTGACCAACGGCGCGGCCTGGACGGCGGTGGGCGCCGCCCACCACGCGTCCGGGATCGCCTCGGCGGTCAACACCGCGCTGACCTCGATCGGGTGGATAGGCGCCGGCTCGGGGAGTTCGGTCCTCAACGCCACCATGCTCAACGTCGCCCTGCATGGGTTGGCCGGCTGGGTGGATATGAAGGCACCGATCGTGGCGGCGGCGGTGGAGGCCTACCAGTTGGCCTACGGAACCATGCGCACCTTCCAGGAGTGCGACGAGAACCGGATCGAGAGCGCCTTCGACAACAGCATCAACTGGTCTGTTCTCGGGGCGTTGACGCCGCGGATCGCCTCGCTGGAGCTCGAGTACTTCGGCATGTTCTGGCCCAATAACTCCGCGGTGGGCGCAGCCTACGGGGCGACGCTGAACGCGCTCACCTCCAGCCTGACCGTTCCCGCTCCGGTAGCCGGGATGGGTGCCTCACCGGCGGCCCCGGCGGCGGCGGCCAGCGCCGTCGGCGAAGCATCCGCGCAGACCGCGGCCGGCGGTGCCATGCGCGCCGCCTATGAGGGCACGTCGGGGGCCACCAACGCCGCAGGCCAGGGTGCGGGCGCCGCCCAGGGCATGGGCAATCAGATGAGTTCGATGCTGGGCCCGGTCCAGCAGATCGGCTCGACGCTGATGCAGGCACCCCAGCAGTTCATGCAGATGCCGCAGCAGATGATGGGCCCGATGCAGTCGATGATGGGCATGTTCATGAACCCGAGCATGCTCGGCGGCGCGCTGAATCCGGCGGGCGCCGGTGGCGTGCCGGCGGCGGCCATGCTGACCAACGCGACGGGCGCGCCCACGGCGGGCGGGTTCGGCGGGGGTGGAGCCGGGGCGCCGGTTTCGGCGTTCACCCGGCCGGTGAGCGCATTCGAATCCGGCGGCGGCCGTCCGCAGGGGCTGCGGCCCAGTGGCGCGCTGGGGTCGGTGGAGTCCCAGCGGGTGACCACCACCAGCGCCGGCGGCATGGGCGGCATGCCCATGGCCCACGGCGCCGGCGCCGGTGGAAAAGGCCAAGGTAGCCGGCCCAACGAGCGACCGAACACCGTGCAGGTCATCGACAACCGGGCGTGACCTGGCTATTTGCTGAAAATCAGGGTGAATCGACACATCTGAAAGGAGCCCATACACTACCGCCAGATACATCCCGCCGAACCCCGGGGGGGTTGGTCTTACCACCAAGGAGAAAACGATGGCATCCATTGTTGTCACGCCGGAACTGATGCGGAACACGGCCTCGAAGTTGAGCCAGCACATCGAACACGCCCAGGCGATCGCCAACCAGTACCTGCACGACCACGAGAACATCCTGGGCGCCTCGACCTGGGACGGCGGAGGTTCCAAGGCGTCGTTCGCCACGGCCGCCCAGATCCACGAAGACATCCAGAAGGTCCTCACCGGCGGCCACCGCCTGACCGAGGGCCTCAACCAGGCCGCTGCCCTGATGGAATCCCACGAATCCCACTCGGAGCACGCCTTCCACTCGCTGTTCGGCGGACAGTCCGCTTAAGCCCTGATCCCTGAACCCGAAAGGACACGATCACATGGACGGCATCACCTATAACCCCGCCGCTGTCGGCGATCACGCCCACAGCGTTGTCAGCAGCGCCGGCACCCTGGACCAGATCCACGCCGACTCGCAGCAGCTCACCCAGGCGCTGACGGAGTACTTCGGTGGCCACGGCGCCACCGGGTTCTTCGAAGCTCAGGCGCAGATGCTGCAGGGCCTGCAGGGCCTGATCGAGACCATCGGCCAGCACGGTTCCACCATCGGTTCGGTGCTCGAAGGCGCCATGTCGACCGACCAGACGATCAGCAGCCTTTTCTGATCTTCCCGAGGTGGGGTGCCCGCACGATCGGTGCGGGTGCCCCACCTCGTTCATTGAAGTGCACTGAGACGACGCGAACCTTGACCGAGGGAACCACGTGCTGACGACGACGCTCGACGGGCTGTGGGTGCTGCAGTCCGTGACCGGCATCGAGCAGCTCTGCCCGGAACTGGGCCTGCGGCCGCTGCTGCCCCGGCTGGACACCGCCGAGCAGGCCCTGCGCCATCCGATCGCCGAGGAGCTGACCGAGATCGGCGCACTCGACGGGCTGGGTGAGGTCGATCCGATGATCCGCGAGTGGCTGACGGTGATCATGCGCCGGGACGTCGCACTGCTGGTGACGCTGAACTTCCCCGGCCGGCCCTACGGCGACCCTGCGCACATGACCCGGGTCTCGATCAACCGATTCGCCTCCTGGTGGGTGGTGCTCGAACGCCACGATCAGGAGGTGCGGCTGTATCCCGCCGGCACCGCCGGTGACCAGGCCTCGGCCGGTGACCTCCTGGTCGGCCAGATCGAGCGGCTCTGCGGAGTCACCGACTCCGCCCCCCTGCGACCGGTCACCCTGGACACCAAGGAGCTGCTCGAGCGGGTCCGGGACCGTGAGGGCCTGCGCAAGTATCTGGCCGACCAGCGACTCGACATCGACCAGCAGCAGACCGTCATGGCGGCCGCCGACCCCGAGGTGTCCGGCCAGGCCAATATCGTCGCGCTGCAACCCGGAGCGGGACCCGAAGATCTGGCCCGGATGGCGATCGGCGACACCGCAGTAATGATCTCGGACACCCCGGCCGGCCGGGTGTGCGTGGAGAACATCGACAACGGCGGCCGGCGCTATCAGATCGTCTCCCCCGGCACCCGAACCGACGTCGCCAATGCGATCCTGCGGCTCATCAGCCGGCTCCCGGCCGGGGCGGACTGGCATTCACACCGACGGGTTGTGTGACAGTGAATTCACATGATCACCATTACCGTGCATTACCGCTGGCCAGCAGAAACTGTGTAAACGAGGTATCTACAACCGTGTTAACATCACGCACGTGACAAGCCCATGGAATAGCCAGAATACGCCTGACGAAGGCGCATCCGGGCGGCGGGATCCGATGACGGGCCACCGCTACCGGGATTCCGTATCGGACTCCATGCGCATTTCCGATCTGGCGACACCCCGCAAGATTCCCCCCGGTTCCGGCTGGCGCAAACTGGTGTATTCGGTGTCGGCAAAAGTCATTAATCCCGGCGAGTCACCGCGCGAGCGGCATTACCGCGATCTGCGTAATCGAATTCGCCGGCACATTCGTCGGCAGTACGTGATCACGCTGGTGTCCGGAAAGGGCGGTACCGGCGTCACAACGATGGCCGCCGCGATCGGCAGCGTGTTCCGGGAATGCCGGCCGGAAAATGTGATCGCGATTGACGCTGTTCCGGGCTTCGGAACGCTCTCGGACCGTATCGACGAGCATCCCCCGGGCGACTACTCGGCCGTTCTGAGCGACACCGATGTTCAGGGATATTCCGACATCCGCGAACACCTCGGGCAAAATGCCGTAGGCCTGGACGTACTGGCCGGCAACCGCACGTCCGACCAGCTCCGCCCGCTCGTCCCGGCCATGTTCAGCGGCGTGTTGTCACGCCTGCGGCGGACCCACAACGTGATCATCGTCGACACCGCGGCCGACCTCGAACACCCCGTCATGAAACCGGTACTGGAGAACACCGACACGCTGGTCTTCGTCTCGGGAATCACCGCGGATCGGTCGCGGCCGGTACTGCGGGCGGTGGACTACCTCGCCGCGCAGGGCTACCACGAGCTGGTGTCGCGGGCCACGGTGATTCTCAACCACTCCGGGCCGGTCGAGGACAGCGCCGCGGTGGCGTACCTGACCGAACGGTTCAGCAAAACCGGTGCCACGGTGGAAGTGATGCCCTACGACGCGCATCTGGCCAAGGGCGGAATCATCGATGTCCACAATGAGGTGAAGAAGAAGACCCGACTGCGACTGTTCGAAATAACCGCCGGTCTGGCCGACAAGTTCGTGCCCGACACCGAAAGGTAAGAACGGTGACCTCTCCGACGCCGGCGAAAGTCGCATTTCCAGCGCGCTGTGCGGTGAGCCTCGCCTACGACAAACACCTGGTATCCCAGGTCTTCCCGGCCGGTATTCCGGTGGAGGAATTCTTCGAGGGAATGGTCGAACTACTCGACGAGGATTTGAAACACCACGGTTTCGACGGTGTGGCACTTCCGCCGGGAAGCTACGAATTGCACAAGGTCAACGGCGTGCGATTGGACATCACCCGCAGCCTCGATGACCTCGGCGTGCAGGACGGCGACACCCTGGTCCTGGTCCCGGTGGTGGGCGGCGACTCCTTCGAGCCCCAGTACGAGTCGCTGTCGAGTGCACTGGCGGCCACGGCCCGCCGGCTGGGAACCCGGCCCGAGGTCCAGTGCCCCGAGTGCGGTCACAAGGCCGACGAGCAGACGGTCTCCCGGCTGCTCAACGTCAAGGTCGACCGGATGTTCGCCCCGGTCACCGCGTTGACGGCAGCGCACACCGCAGTCGGCCTGCTGGCCATGGCGGTGCTGGTGGTCTCGGCGCTGGGAGTGCGCGCCCGCACCTTCAGTGACAGTTGGCCGCCGGCTGCCGTCCTGGTCGGCCTGGGCGCTCTGCTGACGCTCGGCGCAGGCGTGATCCGGCAGAACTGGCCCGCTCGCGACGACCTGTTCAGCGGGTTCGGCTGGCTGGCCGTGATCGCGCTGTCCTGTTCGGCACTGTGCGCGGCACCCGGACCGCTGGGGGCGCCGCACCTGCTGATCGGGGTGACGGTCCTGGCGCTGGGTGCGATCGCCCTGAGCGTTCTGCTGCGTTCGCAGACCGCTGTCACCACCGCCATCGTCACCTCTGCCGGGATCGGCGGGGCGGTGGCGGCGGCACGCATGTGGCATCCGGTGTCCCCGCAGGTGATCGGCATCTGCACCCTGCTGGGTCTGCTGATGCTGCTGCGCATGTCGCCGACGATCGCGCTGTGGGTGGCGCGGGTGCGGCCACCGTACTTCGGCTCGATCACCGGACGCGACCTGTTCGCCCGGCGCGCCAACATGCCGATCGACACGGTCTCCCCGGTCACCCCGGAGGACGAGGACGACGAGGACGACCTGGTCGACATCTCGGCGCGCGGCACCGCGATCGCAGCCTCGGCGCGGTTGATCAACGCGGTGCAGGTCGGGATGTGTGTGGCCATCGCCGCGACACTGCCGATCGCGGTGTGGATGGTGCTGGCGCCGGGATCTGCACGCCAACGCGGTGCGGTGTTGCTGTGCGGTCTGGTCGCGGGCCTGTTCATCACCCAGGGCCGCGGGTTCGCCGGCCGTGTCCAGGCCATCGCCCTGGTCGGCGGGGCGTGTGCTGCCGTGCTCACCGGAATCGTCAAGTACGCGCTGGCCAATCCGGGTGATACCGCCGGGGGGTTCCTGTGGCCGTCGGCCGCCATCGCGGTCTTCGCCGCACTGGGGGTGGCCGCCGGCCTGCTGGTGCCCGAGACCAAGTTCGTCCCCTGGATTCGGCTGGCCGTCGAATGGCTCGAAGTGCTGGCATTCATCGTCGTGGGGGTGCTCGGCGCCTGGCTGGGAGGACTGTTCGTGTGGGTCCGCAACTGAGTCGGCTGGGGACCCGCGCTGCCGCGATCGCCGGCGTGATGCTGCTGGTGAGTCTGTCCGACGGTTCCCCGATGGCGCTGGCGATCGACCCCCCGGTGGTCGATCCCGCGCTGGCCCCGGCCGACGACACACCCGGACCGGACCAGCCGATGCGCCGCTCGAATTCCTGCAGCGTCCCGATCACCGTCAGCAATCCCGACCTCGCCCAACTGGCACCCGGATTCGACACGCTCGGGATTGCCACGGCATGGCAGTACTCCACCGGCCACGGTGTGCCGGTCGCGGTGATCGACACCGGCGTCAGCCCGAACCCACGGCTGCCCGCGATCGCCGGCGGCGACTACATCATGGGCGGCTCCGAGGGCATGGGCGGCCTGCAGGACTGCGACGCGCACGGCACGATCGCCGCGTCGATCATCGCCGCCGCCCCACTCGGCGTGCTGCCGATGCCGCGGCCGATGCCCGAGGTCCCCGCCTTCCCCCCACCGGCCGGGCCCCCGCCGAGTATCGGCGAAGCGCTGCCGCCGGCCGACATTCCCGGCCCGCCCGCCCCGCCACCCATCCCGGTTCCGGTGACCATCACCCAGACCGCGGCGCCGCCACCCCCGCCGCCTCCCCCGCCCGAAGACGGTGCGGTGGCTCCCTCGTCGGGGCCGGCCGATCCCCAGACCGAGGACGACCCGGCCGTCCCGCCGCCCGCACCGGGCGCCCCTGACGGCGTGGTGGGTGTCGCCCCGCACGCGACGATCATCTCGATCCGGCAGTCCTCCCGCGCGTTCGAGCCGGTGCACCCGCAGTTCGGCGGCTACGACGACGAGCACGTCAAGGCCGGCACTCTGGCGACGCTGGCCCGGTCCGTCGTGCACGCGGCCAACCTCGGCGCCAAGGTGATCAACATTTCGGTGACCTCCTGCGTCCCGGCCGCGTCCGGGCTGGATCAGCGGGCGCTGGGTGCGGCGTTGTGGTACGCCGCGACGGTCAAAGACGCCGTCATCATCACCGCGGCCGGCAACGTCGGCGAGGCGGGCTGCGCCGACAACCCGATGTTCAATCCGCTCAACCCGAACGATCCGCGGGACTGGAACCAGGTCAAGGTGATCTCGAGCCCGTCGTGGTTCTCCGACTATGTCCTGTCGGTCGGCGGGGTCGACGCCACCGGGGCGCCGATCGACAAGAGCATGTCCGGCCCGTGGGTCGGAGTGGCCGCCCCCGCCACCCACGTGATGGGCCTGTCCCCGCAAGGCGGTGGACCGGTCAACGCCTACCCGCCGATCAGGGTCGGGGAGAAGAACATGCCGTTCTGGGGCACCAGCTTCTCCGCCGCCTACGTCAGCGGGGTCGCCGCGCTGGTAAGGGCGAAATACCCGCAGCTCACCGCGCACCAGGTGATCAACCGGATCGTGCAGACCGCGCACAATCCACCCGCCGGGGTGGACAACCGGGTCGGCTACGGCCTGGTCGATCCGGTGGCCGCGCTGACGTTCAACGTGCCGCCGGGTGAGCCGCTCACACCCGGGTCGGAGCACCGCGTGCTGACCCCGGCACCCCCGCCGCCACCACCGGACCATCGGGCCCGGACCGTCGCCCTCGGATTCCTCGGAGCGCTGGCCGCCGCGGTCCTGGTCGCCGTCGTCACCGCCCGGATCCGAAGGGCCATCAAGTGAGTCAGGACCGGGTCCGGCTCACCGGTTTCAGCGCCTCGAGCAACCGGCGGCTGGTGTGCGCCCTGGTGATCGCATTGTGCGGGCTGGCGGGCTGGGCGCTGGGCGGGTGGATCGGCGTCGCAGCTGCCGTGGTGCCCGCGGTGCTGTTGGTGCTGGTGCCGTGGTGGGGCCAGCCGGCCTGGTCGTGGGCGCTGCTGCGGTTGCGGCGCGACGCGAAGGCTGCGTGGGCCGAACCGATCACGGTGGCCAACAACCGTTCCGGCGGTGGGGTCCGCATCCAGGACGGCGTGGCCGTGGTGGCGGTACACCTGCTGGGCAGATCCCATGCCGCCACCATCGCCACCGGCTCGGTCAACGTGGAGACCGACAACGTCGTCGACGTCAGCGCCCTGCTGCCGATGCTGCGGCACCCCCTGGGTCTGGTGCTCGAATCGTTGAGCGTCGTCAGCATCGGGGCACGCCGGGCGACCGCGGGCGACTACCCGCGGGTCTACGACACCGAGATCGGCACGCCGCCCTACGCCGGCCAGCGAGAGACCTGGCTGCTGCTGCGGTTGAGCGTTCTGGACAACACCTCGGCGCTGCGCTGGCGCACCACGCTGGGTGCCACCGCCGTGGCCGTCGCGCAGCAGATCGCCGGGTCGTTGCGGTGCGTCGGCCTGCGCACCCGGGTGGCGACGGCCAGCGATCTGGTGGAGCTGGACCGACGGATCGGCGGGGGTTCGTCACTGACCGACGATGCCGTGCGCTGGAAGACGGTGCGCACCGACCGGGGCTGGGTGACCACCTATGCCTACCCGCCCCGCGAGATCAGTGCCGCGCTGCTGGCGCAGGCCTGGACGCTGCCGGTGGACGAGGTGACGCAGAACGTCACGGTGTATCCCGACGGGACGTGTACCGCCACCGTCACACTGCAGACCCCGCAACCGGCCCCCACTCCCCCCGCGACGGTGCTGCGCCGGCTCAACGGCGAACAGGCGGCGGCGCTGGAGGCGAACATGTGCGCGCCGCGGCCGCGACTGCGCGGGCTGCGGTCCGGTCCGCTGCCGGCCGAGCTGCCGATCGAGATCGGCCCATCGGGTGTGCTGATCGGCAAGCTGGCCAACGGTGACCGGCTGATGATGCCGCTGACCGACTCCGGTGAGCTGAGCCGGGTGTTCATCGCCGCCGAAGACCTGATCGCCAAACGGCTCATCATCCGTGCCGCCGGGTCCGGCGAGCGGGTCTGTGTACACACCCGTGACCGGGCGCGCTGGGCCAGCGTCCGGATGCCCGACATCGCGGTGGTCGACGAGTCGCGGCCCACGCCGCGCACCACGGTGAGCGTGGTGGACGGGCCGATCGCGCCGTCTCCGCGTCCGGCCACCGTGATCACCGTGGCGCCGCCCGGCAGCCCGCCGCCGCCACCGGACGCGGTCGAGGTGAGCATCGAGCAGATCGATCGGACCGCGGTGCGGGTTGTCGTCGGCAACAATTCGTGGCTGGCTACGGTGGAACTGTTCCGGGCGGAGAACCGGTACTGCAGTCCGGAGGCGCTGGCGCCGATGTCGTCGCGATGACCTCACCATGACCTCGTATATGCGACAGGGGACGACAGACATTGAGTGACTTGCTGGCAGCCCGGCGGCACTTCGACCGGGCCATGGTGAGTATGGACGCGCGGTACGGCTCGCCTGATGCGTTGGCGGAGTTCGCCGCGGCCACCGAGGCCGATCCGTCCATGGCCGACGCGTGGCTGGGCCGCATCGCGTGCGGCGACACCTCTCTGGAGACACTCACCCGGCTGTACAACAACGGCGACTGGTTGCACAAGGAGACCACCCGGCTCGGCCGGCACCTGGCCGCCCAGATTCCGTTGGGGCCGTATCTGTCGATCACCGTGACCGATGCCTCGCATGTGGGGTTGGCGCTGGCCTCTGCATGGGCGGTTGAGGGCGAGTACGCCCGGGCCGACGCGCTGTTGTCCGATCGCGCGCTGCTGGACAGTTGGGTCAACCACCAGTGGCACCAACTGGCCCGCGCCTACCTGATGTTCCTCACCCAGCGCTGGCCGGATCTGCTGACCGTCGCCGCCGAGGAGCTGCCCGACCGGGCGATCGTCATGCCCGCCGTCACCGCCTCGATCTGCGCGCTGGCCGCCTATGCCGCCGCGCATCTGGGGCAGGGCAGGGTTGCGCTGGACTGGCTGGACCGGGTCGACATCGCCGGGCACATCCACGGCTCGGACCGGTTTCCCCCGGGGGTGCTGACCGCGTCGATCGCACCGAACGAGATCCCTTTGCTGGCAGCGGATCTGGCCTACATCCGCGGCATGGTGCATCGCCAGCTCGGCGAAGAGGAGCAGGCACAGGTCTGGCTGTCCAAGGCCGCGATCAACGGTGTGCTCACCGAGGCGGCCAAAGCCGCACTCGCCGAACCCAAACTGCGCCTGGTGATCACCGAGGAACAGATCATCGACAGCCGCAGCGACCGCTGGGATGCCGAGTCGGCGAAGAGCCGCGCCGAACTCGACGAGCACAACGCCACCGACCGCCGGGCGGAGCTGCTGGCGCAGGGCCGCGCCGAGCTGGAGAAGCAGGTCGGGCTGGCCGAGGTCAAACGCGCGGTCAAGGCGTTGGAGGACCAGCTCGAGATCCGGGCGATGCGGCTGGAGCACGGCCTGCCGGTGGAGGGCCAGACCAACCACATGCTGCTGGTCGGACCGCCGGGCACCGGTAAGACCACCACCGCCGAGGCGCTGGGCAAGATCTACGCCGGCATGGGAATCGTGCGCAACCCCGAGATCACCGAGGTGCGGCGCTCCGACTTCTGCGGCGAGCACATCGGCTCGTCCGGGCCGAAGACCAACGAATTGATCGAAAAGGCTTTGGGCGGAATCCTTTTCATGGACGAGTTCTATTCCCTGGTGGAGCGTCATCAGGATGGGACGCCGGACATGATCGGCATGGAGGCCGTCAACCAGCTGCTGATCGCGCTGGAGAAGCACCGCTTCGACTTCTGTTTCCTGGCCGCCGGATACGAGGACCAGGTCGATGAGTTCTTGACCGTCAACCCCGGTCTGGCCAGCCGGTTCAACCGCAAGATCCGCTTCGAGTCCTACTCGCCGGAGGAGATCGTCGAGATCGGCGAACGCTACGGCTCCAGCCGCGCCACCGAGCTCAATCCCGAGGCGCGCCAACGGTTCCTGGAGATGGTGACCACCATCCGCGGGTACAGCAGCCCGCGCGGCGAGCACGGCATCAACGTCATGCACAACGGCCGGTTCGCCCGCAACGTGATAGAGGAAGCCGAATTGGCCCGTGACACCAGGGTGGCCGCGGCCAAGCGGGCCGGTCACCAGGTGACGATCGATGACCTCAAGACCGTCACCGCCGTCGACATCGACGCCGCGGTGCGCGCGGTGTGCGACACCAAACGCGAGATGGCCGCGCTGAACTGGTAGGCGGATCTCAACAAGCGCCCCGGCCCGTCAACCGACGAACTGGTATCGCACCTCGAGTGCGCGATAGGTGCGCTCGGCCCGACGGTCGCGGGTGAGTAGTACGCGCTGATTCGTCGAGGCGGCCAGGCCGACAAGAGCGTCGTACACAGATCCGCCGACGATGTTGAGGCGCGCGAGGCGGGCGAGTAGATCGCCGGCCGCTCGCGCGTCGAGCCAACACCCGGCCGGGAATGCCTGCGCCAATACCGAGGCGGCCGCTGTGCCATCGAGGCGAAGTGGGAGGGGAAGCCGAGTGAGCACCGAATACGTCTCGAATGCGGCATGGCCCGCTAGCGCAGGGCGATGTTGAACCAACGCTTGGCGGCAGGTTTCGTGGGCCACGTGGGTCGAGTCAAGGGCGGCTACGGCAACACTGGTGTCGCAGGCCCAGCGGTCATCGTTGGACGTCATCGCGAAGCCGGCGCACGTCGTCGTCGGTCAGAGCCGCACCCTCGACCTGGCCGAGCACCGGTAGTCCGTCTCGTGTCTCGATCGGGCGGGCATTCCGCTGAACGGGCTCGATCCGCAGTCCCGATCCGTCCGGAATCAGTTCAAGCGGTGTGTCCGGGGTGATCCCGAGCGCGACCCGCAGCGCTTTCGGGATCACCAGCCGTCCCAGCCTGTCCACAGTCACGCTCATGGCACTAAATTACCATTCAATTGGCAAATTTGATCTCACGGCGGATCCCGCCACGTGGTACCCGGCTCTATCCTGTCGCGATGACACAGGAACGCATCAGAGTTGAGGTCGTCGACGGCATCGCCCACGTGACGCTGGACCGACCGGACAAAATGAACAGCCTTGACCTGCCGATGCTGCACGCGCTGGCAACGGTCCCCGAGCAGCTGGCCCGTGATCGGTCGATCCGCGTGGTGATCCTGCGCGGCGAAGGCCGGGCATTCTGCACCGGTCTGGACTTCGCCGGAGCGAAGCTGTCCGGGCTGGCCGGCGTGCGCAACTTCGGCAAGTTGCCCTGGCAGAAGACCAACCTGTTTCAGCAGGCTTGCTGGGCCTGGCGCGAACTGCCGGTTCCGGTGATCGCCGCGCTGCACGGCCATTGCTACGGCGGAGGCCTGCAGGTGGCGTTGGCCGCCGACTTCCGGATCACGACGCCGGACTGCAAGCTGTCGATCATGGAGGCCAAGTGGGGCCTGATCCCCGACATGACCGGAGCCGTCACGTTGCGTGAGCTGCTGCCCATGGATGTGGCCAAACGCCTGACCATGACCGCAGAGGTGTTCTCGGGTAGCGACGCCCTCGGGTACGGGCTGGTGACCTCGGTTGCCGACGATCCCGTTGCCGCCGCCGCGGATCTGGCCGCACAGCTCGTCGAGCGGTCACCCGATGCGTTGACGGCGACCAAGAAACTGTTCCACTCGACGTGGACCTCGTCGATTCGCCGGACGTTCTGGATCGAATCGGTGTTGCAGCTGCGGCTGCTTCGGGGCCGCAATCACCGCTTGGCACGTAAGGCGGGTCGCGACGGCGGAGCCGTCTGGGAGCCGCGGTCGCTGGGCTGAGCACCAAGGTGTCAGTTGGTGGTCGGTGGTGCTTTGGGTTGGAAGGGCTGGTACCACCACCATTGGGCGCGTTCACCGGTCGGTCCTTTGCAGGGCCGCACCGCTGGTGCGGGTTTCTGCGGGGGGCGGGCCAGGGAAGCGGGCTGCAGTGGTTGGCCGGTGGGGTCGCTGACGACCAGGTGGGTGGCGTCGCCGGTGATGGTGATGCCACCACGGTGATGTAGTCGGTGGTGGTACGGGCGTACCAGCACGAGGTTTGTTGCGATTCGGCAACCTACCCCCGTCGAGGGTGCTGGAGTGTCGCCGGACGCCCGTTCATGACGTGACCAACTGCCGGCGCGAGACGACTCCGGCGGCACCTGGGGGTTCATGGAAGAAGAGTGAATGCCTCGATATGGCGCGGACGCACGGCGGTGAAGTGACGACGGTCGACGGTCGCAATCTCGCTGATGCCCAGCCGTTCTGCCGTGGTCACTACGGAAGCGTCTACGGTGCCGAGCGGCAGGTCTCGGTACCGCGCGACAAGTTCAGCGATCCGCAGCCAATCTCCCGCAGCTACCGGCTCGACGACGAACGCACCGTCGGCCAAGTCGCCGAGGAATCGCACCTCAGGTTCGGTACCCAGCCGGGTGCCCAGTAGGTAGGCCACCTCGGTGATGACGAGTGTCGGGACGATCAACGGACCCGGATGGGTCTGCAGAAGCTCCAGCGACGACGCATGGTGAGCGTCGTCGGCGTCGACGTAGGCATAGAGAGGGCCCGCATCGACAACGATTGCCGCTATGGTCCGACCTCGGCAGCCAAGATCTCCTCGATGCGCTCGGAGATATCGCTTCGGCCGCTACGGCCGGAGGCCGCCGCGTTGAGGCGCCGACGGCCACCGGTCGTGCCGAGGTAAGCCTCAAGCGCTTCACGGCTGACGTCCGAGATGGTCACATTCCGTCGGCTAGCCTCATGCCGCAGGCGGGCATCCAACGCGTCAGGGATCTTGACCGTCGTCCGTTTCATGTATGCCAGCATACCTTAGCTGTCTGTCCATCGCGTATCGGACAGAAATGTCCAAGGCGACCCGGCACTCACCGGGCGTAAGACTCGACTTGGGCGTGATGACCGTGCGAGCGGGCGGCCCGACCATCAGCGGTGACGAGCGGAAGCCCGAGGGTCTCGCTTAGCGCGACAAATGCGCCGTCATACGCGGTCAGGCTGTCGCGCAACTGCCAGATCCGATCCCGAAGCGACTCGTGAGAATACCTCTCGATCGACAGATCCTCGAACTGCTCACGCGCGACGGCGGCCGCATCGGCCGAGAGGGCCTGAATGCGAACCAGGCGACGGATCACACTGAGAAATTCGATATCAATCAGATGCGGAGCGTGCAACTCGGCTGCCCCGCTGATTCGCTGGCGCAAGGCGATGTTGAGCGGGCGCTCGACAAGAATGTCGATCAATGCCGAGGTATCGACGACGATCACGCGTCAGATTCGCCGTCGCGGATCTGACGCAGCACGGCTACCGCCTCGCCCGGTCCGACACCCCAACCTCGTCGTTCATTGCGGCGCAACACATCGGCGATGGCAGGGCGCTCGGCCACCCGGATTGCCTCCCGGAGCAGGTACTCCGACAGGGAAAGCCCGGCAACAGCAGCCTTCGAACGAAGCGCCGAATGAACATCCTCAGGCACATCTCTGATCTGGATCGTGCTCACCGTACCGAGTTTAACATGGGACTTGCATGTATAACATGCAAGTTGCTTTGATTGTGGGCCGGGGCTACGTCACCCGGCGCACAAGTGCGGGAATGATCGATTTGCGCTGGGTTGTCGACCAACTGAGCCGACCTTGGTTGCAAGTTGGCAATCTACCCCCTTCGCGCGGGTGTACGACTCGGCCGCCTATAGGTATTGCCCGCATGACGGGCTTGCCCGTGAACCATTGGGCTACAGTCACTTCGCTGTTCTGACGATGGCGAGGTTGTGGTCATGGAGCGCGGTGATGAGTTCGCGGGTACCGTCGTCGGGTTGTGGCGCCAGTTCGTGGGCGATGGCTGTGCGCACCACGGCCGATACCGGTAGGCGGCGCTCTGCTGCAGCGGTACGTAGCCGGGTCATCTCATCGTCGGTGAGGCGCACGGTGAGGGTTTGGGCCTTTTCGCGGTTGGGGTGGGTGGCCGGTGCGGTCGTGTATTCAGAGCTGTCGACGGCTTCCAGCTCGCGTGCCTCGTTGAGTAGGTTGCTGAGTTCGTTGTTCACGGGTTGTTCCTTTCCCGGTATGTGTTCTGGTCGGTGGCGTTGGCCGGCCAGCAGTTCGCGCCGTATGGCCGGTCCTCGTGGTCAACGACGATGACGACGAGGACTGCGTCTGCGGTCGGCGAGAAGCCGATGAACCGGCTGCTTTTGCCCGAGCGGCGCTTGGGGTCGGGGATGAACCCCACCGCGTCGGGATTGCTGACGGCTTCGGTTGCCATCTCGACGGTGGTACGGTGTTTGTCCCACATATGGGTGACCGCTTCGCTGGGCCAGTGCAACTCGGTCACCCACTCAGTGGGTGACAAATGTATGGCATTTGTGGGCAAGCGTGCGCGCAAGCCATGGGTGGTTCGGGGGTTGGATTCCGGCAAAGACGACTGCCTCGCCTTAAGTATCGCAAATGACACCCCTGTTCGTCATCGAACTCCGACCTCGGTGATCGGCACAATCGTAGAACGCAAAAGCCGCTCCACGATGCTGGTCCACCTTCCCCGGCTCGACGGGTGGGGCCAGAGGCCGCCGGTGAAGAACGAGCCGGTGCTCAGCGGATACGGCGCCGTGGCGATGAACGCCGCGTTGGCCGCATCACTGACGCAGCTACCCGAACAGCTGCGGCAGACGCTCACCTGGGATCGCGGTAAAGAACTGTCCGGGCATGCCCAGTTTCACGTTCGACACCGGGACGAAGGTGTTCTTCGCTGACCCACACTCACCCTGGCAGCGACCAACGAACGAAAACACGAAGGGTCTTCTGCGTCAATATTTCCCGAAGGGAACCCACCTATCCCGCTGGTCCGCCGAAGAACTCGAAGCGGTCGCCCTCGGGCTCAACAACAGGCCACGCAAGGTCCTCAACTGGTAGACTCCCGCCGAAGTCTTTGCCGAGCAACTACACTCGCTTCAACAACCCGGTGTTGTATCGACCGATTGAACTCGTCCGGTTTCCCTCAGCCGTGTCCGCGGTAGATGATGCGCAGCATCTTGAGGTTGAGGCGGGCGAAGCGCCACGCCTGGACGGGCAGGTTCTGGCGTGTCCGCAGCGTGGCATCGGTGGGCAGCGGGGCGTCGGCGATACGTTCTGCGGTCTGAGCGTTCGCGGTGGTGTAGATGTCGTCGTCCACGGCAGGGCCTTTCACTCGGGGATCAGCCACCACAACGGATTGGCCTTGGCCTTGTAGATGAACAGGTGGTGCAGCAGCGCCTTGATCCAGTGGCCGGCCAGCCCGATCTCACCGTAGGTGCCTGCCAGATCGCGGCCGGTCTGCGGGTATTTCACCGGGTCGGGAACGACTGGGAACATCGTCATCGCCGCGGCGGAGCCGTCGCGAAACCCGGCGCCGGCCGATGCCACGCATGCGGCGCCCATGGCCGCCATCGAGGCGTGGTGGGCCGGGGCTTGGCCGCCGCGGGCGATACGGTCGCGGATGGTCTGGGCGACCGTCTTGGCCATGATGCCCGACGGCATGCCGGTGCGTGGCGGGCTGGGGGTGATGACCGTCCCGTTGGGGCTCTTGCGCGGTTGCGAGATCGAGTGCGGTGGGGCGAAGGCGATGCCCGGGGCGAAGATGTTCGGGTAGGCACAGGATTCGTAGGTGCGCGGCCAGTCGTCGGCAGACCACTCCTCGTAGGGCTTGCCCGAGTAATCGGCATCCACCTTCAGGAAACCCGATGGCGCGAACAGAGTGGAGGTGATGTCGGCACCGTCTTTGTCATAGGCGCTCAGGCCGGCACCCCGGAACGGCGGCAGCAGCATCGCGAAGTCGAAGTCGAGGTCGTGCTCGGTACCGTCGAGTTGCTCGTAGCGCAGCTTGCCGTCCATCACCTCGCTCACGTGCGCCTGAGTGATGGCTTTGACGCCACGTTCCCGGAACAGTGACTCGGTCCACAGCCGGCTCGACTGGGTGAAGCCCTTGTCGACGAATTTCATTCCGTCCACACCGAAGTCGCCGAGTTCGTATTCGTTGGTCAGGTAGATGACCTCGGCGAGGTCGCGGACGCCGGCGGCGCGCAGCATGTGCTCGACGTTGAAGGTGTACTCGAAGGCCGCCCCCTCGCACGTGGAGGTGCCGTGCCCGACGCCGATGACCAGACGCTGCTTCTGGCCGGTTTTGAGTTTGGCGACGACTTGGTTGAACGCCTTGGCCGTCTCGGCGGCGTGTGCGGCGGTGCACACCGACCAGGAGTGCCCGTCGGGTCCGAGTCCGGGCGTGGCGGCGAAGTTCAACTTCGGGCCGGTGGCGTTGATGAGGTAGTCGTAGGTGAGGCTGCCGGTCTCGCCGCTACGCACGGGATCGGTGTAGGTGAAGTCCACCGACGGTGACGGCTGCTCGGGGCTGCCCGCGGGATGAATGGTGGTGGCAAACCCCTGATGGAAGCCGATTCCCTTGCGCTTATAGATCGGCTCCAGCGGGATGAGCACCTTCTTCGCCTCCATCCGGCCCACCCCGACCCAGATGTTCGACGGAATGAAGTTCCAGTCCGGCTCGGGCGAGACCACCACGACCTCATGTTTACGGGGGAGCATTCGGCGAAGGTGCATTGCGGCGGTGTGTCCGGCAATTCCGGCACCGAGGATGGCGACTCGGGCCATGAGATCCTCCTGATTTGAGTGGGTTCAGCTTGTCGGCAGGATCATTCTCGAATCCCAGTCTATACCCATCGGGGTATGTATGTCATGACTTTTCGTGCGGATGCGCATCGTCACACGTTCCGCCCTTCAAGAGCGGATCGCGCCTATCGGCAAGCGGGGGTCGACTTCGGCGACGACCGCAGTGCTCGTTCAAACGTCGTGGCTATGCCAAGGCGGTGGAGCAGCAGTTTTGCCGGACACCAGCCGACCATCGCATCGAGCAGCAGGTTGGCACCGACGAACGCGGTGAGTATCCGCCAGCGCCCGTCGAGCAGCTGCCCCAAAGTCAGGCTGGTCAGCACGATGATTCCCGCCATGAGGTGCAGTACCCGTTCCAGTGGCCATCCGGCTGGTTGCGGGATGCCGAATGTCATGCGCCGGGTCGGGGGTGCGTCGTGGCTGTTGTTGTCCTGCATTGGGCTGGAACCTTTCCGGTTTGTTGACGGCTCGGTGACGCATCGCTGACGAACTTCGCGGCGCATCGCCGCTAAGGTGCGTCACCGTTGATCATATACCCGGTAGCGTATATGAGATCATTCTTGTCAATACCCCTATAGGTATATGTGACCTTCCTCACATTTACCAGATCGGTGATCACCCGAAGGGCCGGCGTGGCATTGTCCTAGAGTTGACTTCCGTTGGGGTGCAATGCGATCCAGGCCTGCCATGTGATGTTCACATGTCCGCTCCTCTGCATGGATGCCCGGTGGGGTATCTGTTAGGGTGCAAGCAGTTGCTATGGATCGATTGAGGAGGATCAAGGATGACCACGACAGAGAACGCGCCGATCGTGCAGATGCCCCGCATCGGCGACCCGGCACCGACCTTCACTGCGGTCACCACCCAGGGCGAGATCAACTTCCCCGGCGACTACGCCGGCAAGTGGGTGATCCTGTTCTCCCATCCGGCGGACTTCACGCCGGTGTGCACCAGTGAGTTCGTGACGTTCGCGTCGATGCAGGAGGAGTTCGCCGCCTACAACACAGACCTGGTGGGCCTGTCTGTGGACGGCCTCTACAGCCACATCGCCTGGCTGCGGACGATCAAAGACAAGATCGCCTTCCGCGACATGCGCAACGTCGAGGTCACCTTCCCGCTGATCGACGACGTCTCGATGCAGGTCGCCGGCAAGTACGGAATGATCATGCCAGGGGAAGACACCACGAAGGCTGTGCGCGCGGTCTTCTTCGTCGACCCGCGCGGGACCATCCGGGCGATCATCTACTACCCGCTGAGTATCGGTCGCAACTTCGACGAACTGTTGCGGGTGGTGAAGGCCCTGCAGGCCGCGGACCACTTCGACGTTGCGACACCGGCGGATTGGCGCCCGGGTGAGCCGGTGATCGTGCCGACCGCCGGTTCCTGCGGAACCGCCAAGGAGCGCATGGACGGCGACGTCGAAGGCCTCGACTGCCAGGATTGGTTCTTCTGCACCAAGCAGATCGCCGTACAAGAGGTCGAGGCGGCCATTCGGTCCGGGCAACCTGACGCGTAGGAGCGTGGGGTGCGGGCTGGTTGTGCAACGCTGCCCAGGCGCAGCCGACACCCAGATCTGTCCCGACTGCGATCGGGTCGGTAGTTCCGCCGGGGCGCGGATCCCCCGATGGCGATGGTGCTTGCCCGACCATCACTGCGGAATGTCCCGGCATGGCCGTCGCATTCGCAGGGATCTCAACTCGCACACCCAATGGTGTGCGTGCGCAATGTAACGAGGATGGAAGGTATCGGTATGGTCAAGAAACTACTCATTCTGGGTGCCGGTGTCGGTGGACTCAGCGTCGTCAACGAGCTCAGGGAATCTGGCGCCTCACTCGACGACGTGGATATGACCATCGTCGACCAGGACTTCTCTCATTTCATGGGCTTCACGTTGCCCTGGGTGATGCGTGGGTGGCGTGATCAGGACAGCGTCGCGATCCGGCCCACCGTCGAGGCGTTGTCGGGTGTCCGCACCGTCACTGGTACCGCCCGAACCATCGACCATTTGGCGCACACCGTCACGATGGACGACGGCACCGACGTTCCGTTCGATGCGCTGGTGATCGCCACCGGGGCGCGTAACGCGGTGGACAAGGTGCCCGGATTGGCGGACGCGATGGACCGAGGCGTTGCCGTGCACTACTACGGCATCGAAGCGGCCGGTGCCGCGCACCGCGCCCTGCGGGGCTTCACGGGCGGAAAGCTGGTCTTTCTGATCACATCCCAGCCCTTCCGTTGCCCGGTCGCCCCGTACGAAGGCGCACTGCTGGCTGCGGATCTCCTGCGTGACAGCGGTGCACGAGCGGCAACCCAGATGTCTGTCTACAGCCCCGAAACGCATCCGATGCCCTCAGCAGGCCCCTACGCAGGGCCTGAGCTGGTGGAACTGCTCAAGGGTGCCGGCATCGACTTCCACGGGGAGCGGAACGTGGAACGCGTTGACGGTGACCGCCGAATCATCGAGTTTCACGATGAAACCCAAGCCGAGTTCGACATGCTGGTATTCATCCCCCCGCACGAACCGTCCCTCAGCCTTGACGGGGACGACTGGATCACGGTTGACGTCAACACCATGCAGACCCAGCACCCAGGTATCTTCGCGGTCGGTGACGCCACCTCGATCACCATCCCATCGGGCCGCTCCCTGCCGAAGGCAGCGATCTTCGCCCGAAACGGGGCAAAAACCGCTGCAGAGAACGTGTTGCACTACCTCGGCAAGACCGACCGTGCTGGGGCTCTCTCGGGTGAGGGGTACTGCTACATCGACACCGGTGCGGGCACCTCCGCCCGCGGTGCTGGAGACTTCTTCACCCTTCCGTACCCAGCCATCCATCTGAGCCCACCGTCAGCCGAACTCAACAGCGACAAACACGCCGAGGAGCACCAGTGGCGGGCAGTGTGGGAGCGCCCTGCCGCAACAGCCGGGTAGCCGCGGCGTGAGCCCGCAGTCTCTGCGGGGCCGCTTGGATTCCTGTGCCGGCCAAGGCGACTGTCATCGCGCCTTGGCCGGCACAGCCGTATCAGCACGGGACGGAACGGTACGCAGCATGGACACTCCCGGCCCTGGCATTCTGAAGTCGTCAAGCCACCCGTCGTCAACTGCCGACCACTATCTCCTGGCTCCAGGTGGCTCCACTGATGTCGGTCAGCGTCAATCGGTAACGATGATCAGTGTTCGGGCGTGCGGAGCCGGTGTTCATCGTCAGTTCTGCCTTGGCGCCGAGCGGGACGATGAGACTGTGCGCGCCGGGCTTGACCTTGGCTATGTACCGGTTGGCGATAACGTGTTGCGGCAGTCGGCTCAGCTGGTCGGCGTTTAAATTCACGACCTTCTTGCCCGCGGTGTCGTCGGTGACTGCTACGCCGATGAGAAAAGACCCGTACACGTCGACACCGTCAGTGCGATAGATCGTGAACCGCAGCACGTCGGTATCGATGCGAGCGTCAGATATCTCTATGGTCGGTGCAATCGACTTATTGTGCAGCGGACCATACAAGCCACCGTGAAAATACTGGTTGGTGAAGAGCGTCAAGGACAGCACAGCGATTGACCCGGCGAATACGGCTCTACGGTCGAGTGTCACATCGCCAGAGGTCAGCCAGGAAAACATTCGCGTGCGGGTGAACGCGTTATTCCTTGCCGCCAGGAATCCGTCCAGAGAGTAGTGCCCCCGCCGCTGAGGAACAACAACAGCCCGCCGGCGACGCCGAGAATCCCGATCTGCCATTCGTCCAGGCAGGTGGTACCCAACCATCCGGCACTGATCAAGATTCCGAACGCCAGGGCTGACACGATTACCGCCACGGGCCGGGTGAACAAACCGAGGATCATACAGGCGCCAGCGATGCCCTCGACGATCGTGAATGCGATCATGGCGACGCGAAGCAGGCCCGGTGCGGTCAGAAGATGCTCCATGATCGGCCCGATCCCGATCGAATGAGGCAGGAAATGATTGAACTTCTCACCGACGTAGCCCGGTAGATCTGGATTCAGTTTGTTGGACAGCACGACTCGCCGCCAGAAGGCCGAGAAATACGTCCAGCCGAGGACCAGGCGCACGGGCAGAGCGACCAGTGCGGCGGTAGCGAACGGGGTCTGGGTACGGTCTAAGCCTTCATCAACACTCTTGGCGGGCACGTGTCACGCTTTCTCTGATCGTGTGTGTTATTGCGTTTCCGGATGTTGTGTGGTGCCTGTTTGGTCGCCGGTCGGTGGTGGCAGAACAGCCACCGGGATCGGCGTGGTAGGCGGTGCCATGTCGCGTACCGGTCGGTTGTGCACCCGCTGGGGCCACCAGAACCACCGTCCGAGCAGCGCGGCGGCCGCCGGCGTCAGGAACGATCGCACAATCAGGGTGTCGAACAGCAGCCCGAGCCCGATCGTGGACCCGGCCTGGCCGATCGAATACAGGTCGCTGGCGGCCATCGACATCATCGTGAAGGCGAAGACCAGCCCGGCCGCGGTGACCACTGACCCGGTGCCGCCGATCGAGCGGATGATGCCGGTCTTGATGCCGGTGCGGGTCCCCAGCCCGATCTCCTCCTGAAATCGCAGGACCAACAGCAGGTTGTAGTCGGAACCGACCGCCAGCAGGATGATCACCCCGAACACCGGGGCGATCCAGTTCAGCGGCAGCCCGAGGAGGTGTTGCCAGACCAGCACACTGAGCCCGAACGCCGCGCTCAGTGACAGCAGTACGGTGCCGACGATCACCGCCGCGGCCACCAGCGCTCGGGTGAGTAGCAGCATCACGATGAAGATCAGGGTCACCGCGGCCGTGCCGACGATCAGGATGTCGTAGCGTGAACCGGTCTGGATGTCGTTGTAGACCGCGGCGGTGCCGGTCAGGTAGAACTTGGCGTCGGTCAGCGGCGTGCCCTTGACCGCGTCATGGGCGGCGGCCAGCAGTGGCTCGACGAATGCGATGCCCTTCGGGGTGGCCGGGTCGGCGTCGTAGGTGACGATGAACCGTGCGGCCTTGCCGTCCGGGGACAGGAAGAGCTCCAGCCCCTTCTTGAAGTCAGGATTGTCGAACGCCTCCGGCGGGAGGTAGAAGTAGTCGTCGGACTTCGACGCGTCGAACGCCTGCCCCATCGCCCCGGCAGTGTCGGTCATCCGCGACATCTGGTTGACCAGACCCGAGAAGCTGGAGTGCATGGACAGCAGGCTGCCCTGCATCGATTTCGCGATCGCGATCATCGGATCGAACTGGTCGACGATCTCGGGCAGCACGGCGTCCATGTCCTTGACGTCCTGCAGCAGCGGCTGCATCTTCATGCTGAACTTGTCCATGCCGTCGTAGGCCTCGAAGACCGAACGGGCCGCCCAGCAGACATTGATGTTGAAGCAGTGCTGCTCCCAGTAGACGTAGTTGCGGATCGGGCGGATGACGTCGTCGAAGTCGGCGATGTGGTCGCGGATCTCCTCGACGGTCTCGTCGATCGAGGCCATATCGGCAGACATCCGACCGGTCGTGGCGCCCATCCGGCTGACCAGATCACGCAGTCGGGTCATCGACATGATGGTGCCGTCGAGGTCATTGCTCATTTTGAGCATGTCACTCATCCGGTCGTTCATGAACTGCAGGTTCTCCTGGATCGGCACCGCCTGCATGCTGATCTGGAACGGGATCGAGGTGTGGTCGATCGGGCTGCCCAGCGGTCTGGTGATGCTCTGCACCCGCTCGATGCCGCGGCTGCGGAACATGTTCTTGGCGATCCGGTCCAGCAGGATCATGTCGCTGGGGTTGCGCATGTCGTGGTCGGTCTCGACCATCAGCATGTCCGGGTTCATCCGCGCCGCGCTGAAATGCCGCTCGGCAGCGTCGTAGCCAACATTCGACGGCAGATCCTTCGGGATGTAGTAGCGGTCGTTGAAGCTGATCTTCATCCCCGGCACCGCCAGCATCCCGGCCAGGGTGACCAGCAGGGCGGCGACGAACACCGGTCCGGGCCAACGGACGTTGGCGGTACCGATCCGACGCCAGCCGCGGCCCTCCACCCGCTTGGGGTCCAACGCGGGGGCGGCGACCGCGACGACGGCGGGGGCGACGGTCAGCGCACCGGCGATCACCACCAGCAACCCCAGCGCCGACGGGATACCCAGGGCCTTGAAGTAGGACAACCGGGCGAAATGCAGGCACAGCGAGGCCCCGGCAATGGTCAGGCCCGAACCCAGGATCACATGCCAGGTGCCGCGAAACATCGAATACCAAGCGGTTTCCCGGTCTTCACCGGCGTTGCGCGCCTCGTGGTAGCGACCGATCAGAAAGATCGCGTAGTCGGTGCCGGCGGCGATCGCCAATGATGACAGCATCGCGACCACGAACGTCGAGAAACCCAGCAGGCCCAGATTTCCCAGTAGCGCTACTAGGCCGCGTGCGGTGCCCATCTCGAAGCCCACCATCACCAGCGCAAGCGCCACCGTGGCCGCCGAGCGGTAGACGATCGACAGCATGATGATGATGACCAGACCGGTCACCCCCATCATCGTGAGCATGGAATGGTCGGCGGCCTCGGTCATGTCGGTGGTCAGCGCCGCTTGACCGGTGACATAGACCTTCAGTCCCGGCGGCGGCGGCGGGTCGGCGGCGACGATCTTGCGCACCGCGTCGACCGAGGCATTGCCCAGCGTGCTGCCCTGGTCGCCGGCGGTGTGGATCTGCGCGTAAGCGGCCTTGCCGTCGGTGCTCTGCACACCGGCCGCGGTGATCGGATCCCCCCACAGATTCTGGATGTGCTGGATGTGGGTGTGGTCCTTGTCGAGTTTGGCGATCAGGCCGTCGTAGTAGTGGTGCGCTTCGGGACCGAGCTTCTCGTCGCTCTCCAGCACCAGCATCACCATCGAGTCGGAGTCGAACTCCTCGAATTTCTTACCGATGTGCTTGGCCGCGATCATCGCCGGTGCGTCCTGCGGCGACATGGTCACAGCGTGGGTGCGGGCCACGGACTCGATCGGCGGCACCAGCAGGTTCAGCCCGGCGGTGAGCAGCAGCCAGAAGACGATCAGCGGCCACGCCAGCGTGCGGACCAGCCGCATGTAGGCCGGGCGGCTGGTCCTGTCGTGCGCGCTCATGCGGCCTTCACCAGACAGAACACCTGGGCGTGGTGGCCGGTGACGACGTGCTCATCCTTGATCACGCCGTTGACCGTGATCCGGCAGCCGATCTGATCCCCGTCGCCCTGGGCCACCAGGTTGCCGATCACCGCCGGGCTGGTGGTGATGATCTCATGAGTCCACGGCAAGCCGGTGTACTGAGCCTGCTCGGTCTGGGTGTCCCGGTTCAAGAAGCTCACGCCACCGGCGGTGTCCGCAGGGCCGAAGACCTCGTAGGTGATGTGCTTTTCGTTGATCGACTCGATGATTTCGGATCCCCTGCCACTCCAGCCGAAGATCTCGTCAGCGCCGAACGCGTCGCGTAGATTGACTACGGCCACGGTCCCGGCGACCGCGGCAGCGGCGACCACCAGTGGAACCCACAGGCGTTTGAACAGCGTCAGCATCGACGTTCACCGCCACAGGTTCGCGTGGTTTCAGCGGTGGGCCGTTGCATGGCAGATGAATTGCGCACGTCGGGGGTGTTGGACAGGGTGTGGGTTGGGGCAATGTTTCTACACATTCCAGGAACGACTGGAGGCCGATCCCCGACGGATGTGCCAGGGCGTAGGACTGGCCGTGTCGCCTCAGCGAGTGCCGCCAGCGTCGACGCCGAACGCGTCGGCGCGCCCCATCTCGATCTCACTGTCCCTCCTTGTGGGCCCTCACCGAATACTGGCTCCGTCTTCATTTTCCGGACGCGGTAATGCCAGCCTTGGAGCTGTGTCCCTTGCGTCCGCCACGCTCGAATTATACCCTATAGGGTATAAAGAATGTGAAATGAGTTGTCCGAAGCCAGAGAAAGCCCCTACCGGTACGGGTATATTACAGTTCAGGCGCAGCGTGCCAGACGTCGGTGCGGAACTCATGCGGAAGTGCTGGATTGAGGGTCCGCCAGCGTCTGGGCGAAGGACGTTTCCAGCTGCTGACGACCGGCACCGCGCGATCTGGCTTGGCGTAAGGAGGGCTGCACGCGATATGTCTCAATCGGGGAGATGTTTGGCCGGTGTGGGTGCTGCTGCATTGCTGACGCTCGGCGTGGTCGGCGCCTGGCTGTCGCCCGCGGCAGTGGCGGATTCCACTGACGACTACCCGATACCTCGTCGGATCATCACTACAACCTGTACCGCTGAGCAGCTCTTAGCTGCGGCTCGCGACCACACGCCGGTGTACTACGAGCGCTACATCATCGATATGCACAACCACCCGCCGGAAATCCAACGAGCAGCGCAAGACGAAATCCACCGATTCTTCGCCATGGCGCCAGCGCAGCGCAGGGCAACATCTGAGGACTGGGCAACGCACCTGGCGGACCCGCTGACCGCAAGTTGGCCCAATTGGGGGAAGCTGTTCTTCAACAATAAGGGTGTGGTGGCCAAAACAGCCCAATCCTGCGGTCAATACCCGCCGGGTGACGACTCCGTCTGGGGCTGAGGGGAACGGCGAGCACATGAAGATCATCAGTCTTACCGCGGCCATCGCCACAGCGGCATCCCTGGCGGCGCCGGCGCACGCCGACACTGACAGCGACTTCGTCGGACAATTGCACACTTACGGCATCTACGGCCCACACGACTACGACGCCTGGCTCGGCAAGATCGTCTGTGAACGACAGCGAAACGGCATAGACGCCAGCCCCGGCCGCGCCGCGGCTTTTATCGCCGACAACCTCCCGACGGGCACCGATCGGAGTCGGTCATGGCAATTCCTCGCGACCGCGATCGCGTTCTACTGCCCGGACCGAGCAGGCCTCATACATGACGCACCGGTGGCGGTGGGCACGGCCTGAACGCAGGCGAGGTATGCCCGCGGTCGCGGTCACGAGCGCCCGGGAGCCAGAACGTCGACACGGGTTTGACGATCGAGGGCAGAAGCAACAACCGAGACCGGGAGAAATCCCCGGCCTGCGAGCGTCGGGAACCTGCCTACGATGAACTCGCTCGGATCAGCGTGTCGATGGCGGCACGCAATTTGGTGGTCGCTTCGTCGGCTATCTCCTGCAAGCCCGTCTGACTGGTCGTCTGGGTCATCACGGTGGGGTCCATCGCCTCGACGAGGACACCTCCGGCGGGGCCGGCAGGATCGCATCGCACCACGACATTGCACGGCATCAACTGTCCGATGTGACGGTCCACGTCTAGGGCGCGTTGAGCCAGCGCCGGGTTACAGGCTCCGAGGATTAGGTAATCCTCCATGTCATACTCAAGTTTCTGCTTCAACGTCGCCGTGAGGTCGATCGTCGTCAGCACACCGAAACCCTGATCCGCCAACGCCTCAATGGTGCGCTTGACTACATCGCCAAACGGTGCGTGCACCGTCGCGCTCAATCCGGCTGTCATCACTCCTCCTGATCCGCGAATCCCGCTACGGCTAGGCCATGCTCAGGCCAGTGCCAAAAAAAGCTTCTCCAGCTTCGCCTCCGACAGTGACGGTTCGCCATCTGGACCGCTGCCGGCGATGCAGTCGCGCAGCCCAGCTGCGACGATCTTGAACCCCGCACGGTCAAGGGCGCGCGACACCGCCGCCAGTTGAGTGACCACGTCCTCGCACGCACGGCCCTGTTCGATCATGGCGATGACGCCACCGAGTTGGCCTTGCGCCCGGCGCAGCCTGTTGAGTACCGCCGTCACACTGTCCTGATCGCCAGCCAATTTCTCTCTCCTCAATCCACTCGACCAATGATAGTACCCGCCGGGGTATGAAGATGGCCGTCCAGGTGCCAATGCACACCTCGACTATACCTATGCGGGTACTGGTATACTCTGTTCATGAGCGAAAAAGGCCACTATCAC
The DNA here is from genome assembly GCF_020181635.2 of Mycobacterium zoologicum. Lineage (NCBI taxonomy): Bacteria > Bacillati > Actinomycetota > Actinomycetes > Mycobacteriales > Mycobacteriaceae > Mycobacterium > Mycobacterium zoologicum. The sequence goes on from NZ_JAYJJS010000010.1 coordinate 117,425, forward strand.
GATGTGCTTGACGAACTCAACCCGCAGCACCGCGCTTTGCGTCAGATGATCCCCGGGGTCTACCGCGGCTTTGGTGAGATGAGCAGTGCCGCACTGACCGACGGCGCGCTGGACAAGAAATTCAAGGAACTCATCGCTGTGGCCATTGGGGTCGTCGCCGGTTGCGATGGCTGCATCGCCTCGCACACTCAGGGCGCGGCACGGGCTGGAGCGACGAAGGAAGAAGCCGCCGAAGCAATCGGGGTCAGCATCCTGATGCACGGTGGACCCGCCACGATCTACGGTGCGCGGGCATATCAAGCGTTCTGCGAGTTCGCCGATGCAGACGCCTCAATGGGGTCCGCCTAAGGCGCAGCGCGGTCCTGCTCTGCTGACTGAGGGCGAAACGCCCCCGGGGTGTCTATAGGCCGACGCTGACAGCCCCGCACGGGCGGACGCAAAGATCCCCCAATGCCGAATCGGGTCTGACGTTGGTCTGACGCCCACAACGTTCACCGTGATTGGAGTCTTGATGTGCTACCCCGTCAGTTGCCCATTTTGCTGCAAGGTCACCTGGGCGGGGTGCGGCTTGCATGCCGACAGCGTCATGCGGTCGGTGCCGGCGAGTCAACGGTGCACCTGCAGGAGCGAGGCGCTGCAGGATGAGACGCCTCGATACCAGTGAAGAAAGTCCTCACCGGCAGGGTCAGGATCGGCTTCTGCGGACGCCATACGGCCGGTGATGGTGCCGAAGCTGGGCGCAGCGTCAGTGCTCGGCGTCTTGGCTCGGCTGGTCCGCCCTGGGCGTGGGCGGAGGTGTGTTATGGTCGGCGGACGCAGGGTGTAGCGCAGCGACCGGCGCGGACGGGAGCGCCAGCGGACGGCAGCGCAAGGGAGCGGAGCGAAGCCCGGAGGGAGCCGGCCACCGGCGCAGTGTGGTCAGCGTGGTTGGGCGGTGAGCTGTGTGAGTTGGGCGGCGATGGCTGGGGCTGCGGCCAGGGTGCTGGCGCCGGTGGCGGTATGTGAGTGTCCGCTGAGATCGGTGACGACGGCCCCGGCTTCACGGGCGAGGAGAACTCCGGCGGCGGTGTCCCAGGGCTTGTTGGTGTCGAGGATGGCGGCGTCGGTGAGGCCGGCGGCGACGAATGCGAGGTCGATGGTGGCGGCACCGAACATGCGGATGCGTTCGACGGCCGGGATGAGCGCTGCGGTGATGGCCAGGCGCCGTCGGTTCTTCGTCTCGGCGTTGTCGCCGGTGGCGTAGTCGTTGATGCTGACGATGGCCTTACGCAGGTCGGTGGTGTTGCGTACGCGGGTGGGCTGGTTGTTGCAGAAGGCGCCGCCGCCGCGGGTGGCGTGGTAGGTGGTGTTGAGGGCGGGGATGGCGGTGACGGCGACGACCGGTTCACCGAAGCAGGCCAGGGCCAGTGAGACCGCGTGCAGCGGGATGCCGTGGGCGTAGTTGCTGGTGCCGTCGATGGGGTCGAGAACCCAGGCAAGCGGGGCGTCACCGAACTCGGTTGGGGTGATCTGCTTCAGGGCGTCGTCTGCGATCTGGCCGGTTTGTTCTTCGCCGAGAAACACCGCATCGGGTGTGGCGGCTGATAGGTGGCGCATGACTGCCTGCTGAACGTGGAAGTCGGTTTCGGTGACGATGTCGCGGTCGGTTTTGTCGGTGATGCGTCCTGGCCCGTGCGCGTCGGTCAGGGTGCGGGTGCCGATGGCCACCGCCTGCAACGCGATGAGCTGGTAGCGGTCGAGCTGGGCGCGGTCAGGGGTTGGGCTGGTCAACGGTTACGCCTCGTTTCCGGTGGCCCAGGCGTCGTTGAAGACGGTGGCGAATTCAGTGAACAGGTCCGGTGGTGTGGTGGTGGGTCGGAGCACGAGTGCGGGTGATTCGGTGCCGCGTGCGGTCGGTAGGTAGAGCTGGACGAGCGCCAGTGAGTCGTCGACGACCATGATATGGAACCGTAGCGGCGCATCGTAGGTGCGCAACTGCAACCGGTGCGCCATCTCGGCCGGCAGGTGGCGGCGAGCGCGTTTGAGGGTGTCGATGTTGGTTGCGGTCAGCTGCGACAAGACTCCGGCGGCGTGAGCTTCTTCGGATTCTCGGTCGGTGATGTAGCGGCTGTAGGGCTGCAAAAACAGGCATTGCAGCTCAAGACCGCCGCCGAGCGCTGTCCGTAGCTGCCGGTCGGAGACCGATTGCACGACCTGGTTCAGCGATAAGCCCATGACCTGCACTCGCGTGGCTTCGGCCAGTATTTCCGCGGGTGGGTAGGCGCGGGTCAGCTCGGCGCGGGATACGAATGCGTCGATGATGCCGTGGTCGGCCACCGACAGCGCCGGTTCGGTTTCGCCATCATCGGCTGTCACCGCCGTGGTGGGCGTGTTGGTTGGTCCCAGGTCGGGCCAGATTTCCCACACGGGAACTTCGAGGGCTTGCGCGACAGCATAGGCAGCCGCCCGGTTGATCGGTTCCCCCTTGAGCCAGCGCCGGATCGACTTGATCGACACCTTGGCGTTGCTGGCAAGCTGCGGCACGGTCATCTGCTTGGCAGCGAGGGCATCGGCGAGGCGGGCACCGGACGCGGGATCGCGGATGGACGTCGATGCTGCCATGGCCCCCGGTGTTCCTCCCCAGTGATCGGCGGATCGCGGCATTCACAGTAGCGAACGCGGCCACACCTGACGCCGAAATCATCCCCGGATACTCCACCGATGGGTGCCTGTCCGCCCGGTGTCCCTATCTGTCCATCCGGTGGCCGTAGATGGCCACCTGATGGGGCCGACATGTCCGCGCTGAACTGCTGAAGTGAAGTGGTGCAACGAAACCCGTTGCACGACAACAGTTAACAACCGCCCATGGAGGTGCGATATGCGTTTGAAACTCGATACGTCAACGAGCCGTTTCATCGTGACCAAGCCGGCCGAGCCGCGACTGAACTTCGAGAGCGGAAGCCCGAAGATCGACCCCACCACCGGGGCGCAGCTGTATTCGATTCAGCTGCTCGCCCTCGATGACACCGGCGGTGAAGTCCTGACGGTCACCGTGGTCGGTGATCCGAAGATTGCCGTGACACAACCGGTCTCCGTGTCCGGTCTCGTGGCGATCCCGTGGAGCCAAGGAGACCGCAGCGGTGTGGCATTTCGCGCCGAGGCGATCACCGCCGCCGACTCGGCCACCGCTGTAGCGAAATCACCGAGCCAGCAGGGCCGCTGACAGCCAGGGGTCAGGCCCGGTTGCACGAGCCTGTGCGACCGGGCCGGCCCATCATCTCGCCAACGATTTTTGAAGAAAGCGTGACATCATGTCGAATACATCCCATCCCACCGGCCGCGGTAATCCTGACTCAGCTGATGCTGACTGGTTCGGCGAACTCATTTCTTCGCTGTTGACCGCTACCGGTTACCTGCTGTGGTGGGCGATCCTGTTTCCCGCCGTGAGCATCCCCGTCGTGCTCGCGCTCTGGATCGGAGTCAGCCACGGCACCCACGCGGGTTTTGCGACCGCATCGTTTGCCACCGCTGCCTACGTCCTGTGGGCGATCCTGGACCCGCGCACGTTCGATGCGTGGGTGATCGATCCGGCCCGACAGCGCTGGGGATCATGGTCGCGGTATCGCCGCAACTGGGAATCGGTGTGCACCCTGCACGGGCTGGCCACCAAAGCCGGTGATCGCGTGCTCGTTCCGCAACTGTGCTCGATGCGCATCGGCCGCGGTGCCGATGTACTGGTGGTCCGGGTGGCCACCGGTCAATCGGTCAACGACTGGCACAAGCAGACCGCGGCGTTGGCGGCAACCTGGCGCGCTGACCGCCTGGCGATCCGCCCGACAACCGCAGGAGAGCTGCGGGTGACAATCATGCGCGGTGACGTGCTGGCCAACCCGGTATGCCTGCCCATGCCAACCCCGACAACGCCGGTCGATTCGAGTGCGGTCCGAGTCGGGGTCACCGAAGCCCGACGTTGGTGGACGTTGCCGGTTCTCGGTAACCACATCCTGGTCGCTGGGGCTACCGGAGCGGGCAAGGGCTCGGTGCTCTGGTCGCTGATCGCCGGGCTGGCACCACCAGGTCAACACCGGGCGGGTGCGGCTGTGCGTGATCGACCCCAAAGGCGGCATGGAACTGGGTGCGGGCGCGCCGATATTTTCGGTGTTTTGCACCGACGCGTCGGCGCGAACTGTGGAGATGCTGCGCCAGCTGGTGGTGCTGATGCAGGCCCGCGCCGCGCGGTTGCGCGGCCACACCCGCTTGCACACCCCCACCGAGGCCGAACCGCTGTACATGGTGGTCATCGACGAGGTCGCCGCGCTGACCGCCTATGTCACCGATCGCAAGCTGCGCGCCGAGATCGAAGGACTGCTCGGGCTGCTGTTATCCCAGGGGCGTGCAGTCGGTATCTCAGTGATCGCCACGGTGCAAGACCCGGCCAAAGACACCCTGCCGGTGCGTCAACTGTTCACCGTGCGGGTCGGGCTGCGCATGACCGAAGCCACCCAGACCGCGATGGTGCTCGGCCAAGGCGCCCGTGATGCCGGCGCCGAATGCGACCTCATCCCCGATGCCACCCCTGGGGTCGGGTACGTGATGATCGACGGCACCGCCGAACCGGTACGGGTCCGGGCCTTCCACGTCACCGACAGCGACATCGCCGCATTGGCCCGCACCTTTCGGGCACCGCGCGGCGGCGAACAGGGAAACCGGTGAACACCGTAACGACGCAGGACCCGGTGATCGTGCTGCCGGGCCTGCCCACCACCGTCGATGCGGATGCGGTGATCGGCCAGATGTGCCGCCGTGCCTACTCACCCAGTTTCGGGACGTGGTGGCGGCGGGTGGAATCGGTCGGCTACTGCGCCCACCCGATCGAGCTGGTCGGAGCCGACACGGGCGGGCGCCGGCATACGGTGTGGACGCGCTGCAACAACCGTCGCGCCGCCGTCTGCCCATCGTGCGCGGACTTGTATGCTCGCGACACCTGGCAGCTGGTGCACGCCGGTGCCGCTGGAGGTCATCATGACGTACCCGCCGAGGTCGCCGATCGCCCGCAGGTGTTCGCCACGCTCACCGCACCCGGCTACGGCAGCGTCCACAACGCCACCGGCACCACCTGCCACGCCCGCACACCACGCGACACGACACAGCGGTGTCGGCACGGTAACTTGCTGTACTGCGCCAAGATTCATGCCATCGGTGATCCCGACGTGGGCCAACCCTTGTGCGGGCAATGTTATGACTATCTCGGGCATGTGCTGTTCACTTGGCATCTGCCCGAGCTGTGGCGGCGCTTCACCATCGCACTGAGACGCGCCGTCACTACACACCTGAAAGGCGTTGGAGTATCTACGGATTCGGTGCGGGTGAGTTTTGTCAAGGTGGTGGAGCTGCAAGCCCGCGCCATCCCGCACATTCACGCGCTGATCCGGCTCGACCCACCCGGAGATACCGCCACCGCTACCACCGCCTCACGTGACCACATTGGTTACGGCCCCGCCGCCGCGTGCGGTGGTGGGGAGCCCCGTCGCATCATCGGCCAGCATCCCGGCTGGTCGTCACCGATCACCGCCACCGAACTGACTGCACTGATTCACCACGCCGCCGGTCGCGTCCGCATCGAGATACCCGCCGGTGACGATCAACCGGACCAGGGCGGCGTGCGGACGCTGCGGTTCGGCACCCAAATCGATGCCCAAGCATTGACATCCGAAACCGACACGGCCGCGCACGATCCCGTCACGACGGGAACCCGGGCAAGCGCCTCGCCGCGGCTCTCACCACGTCGGGTCGCTGCATATTTGGCGAAGTACGTCACCAAATCGTTGCACGACTTCGGCATTACCGCCCGACGATTGTCCGCCGAAGCGATCGGTGAGCTGGCCGTCAGCGACCATGTGCGGGCTATCTTGGCCACCATCGCCGGGCTGGCCGAGCACGGCGGTGGCACATTGGCGGGGATCGAGCGCTGGCTGCATACCCTGGGCTATCGCGGGCACATCACCACCAAATCCCGGCACTACTCCACCACGATGGGTGCCCTGCGCAGCGCCCGGGCCACCTGGACCCGCCACGAGGCGATTAAAGCGGCGGCGCAACGCAATCAGTCGAAACGCTCTCGTCAAACGACAGCACCCGATGAGCAGTTCCACGACGTGATCGACCCCGATGTGGTGGCCTGGGAGTTCGACCACGCCGGACACGCCAGCGCCGGTGAGCGCGTCCTGGTCGTCTCGGCAGCCCTGCGCCATATTGCCGCCCGCATCACCGGCATCAACGAAACCCGAACCGCCACGAGAAGTGCGCCGCCCACGTCGCCGGGTGCCGGATGATGGCCACAGCACCCGCCGGCGGCAGGGCAGGCTGCAATGGTCTCGACGTACTGCCGTTGTATGAACGGCCCGAGTTCCTCGCATGGCTGACCGCGTCGTGTGAACGAAACAACGTGCCGGCCATCGTGACTGATCCCACCGTCATTGGCCGGATCGCCACCTTGCTCGGCGCTGTCCGCCCGGCTGGGTTAACGGTTCACACCCGCCGCACCCGCCGCGCACGGTCGATATCTACGCCGAAAATCCCCGAGGCGCCGGAAGCGATGACGGCATGATCGGAAACGGCCCTGCCGCTGGCGTGTTGGCACACGAATTCCAGATCAGGCCGCAGCCGCCGCTCAACGCTGCCCGCGCCGGCCAACTCGAAGGCACGACGGTACCGGTCTGGCCAATCGGCAGAGGAAAGTTCCGGCCGTCGTCGCGCCAAGACACCGGATAATGGAACTGGTGACAACAGTGATCGAACTTACCTCGCAACTGTGGCGGGCAGGGGAATGAGAAAGGAGGCAGGGATGCGAAATGTACCCGGAGGCGCCGAGATACAGGTCGGCGTCACAACCTTCGTCGGCAGAAGCCATACCGAGATTGCTCGGCTGATCGCCTTCGACCACGGCTGGAAACTCGTCGGCGACCAGGTTATCGACGCCGATGGTGTCGTGGTCGCGCAAACCCTCGAAGAACTCGGCCGCAAGACACTTGCCATGGGCTGGTTCCATCCGAGCGGGGCACACATCAACTGGCACCATTTCGGCGGCACAAAGGAACTCAACGCACAGACGATACGCGACCTGCATACCTAAGCCGGTCGCCTGCGGCGCAGCTAAACGCGCCAATACGGTTCTACGCGACTGATATCCAAGCTGCGTGAGCCAGGTGTCCCCGGTGCAATCACGGCGTGATCCAACACCGCTTTGATGATCGCCTGCTGGCGACCCAAATCCAGCCCGTCCCACTCCATGCGCAACACCCCGCCGGTTCCAGCCAACTCGAACACCGCCGTGGTGTCGGTGGCGGTGGCGATATCTCGGCGGGCCGTCGTGATGCGTTCGGTGATCGGATCACGCGCCGCGATCCACTCCCGCGCCGTAATCGCACTGTCGGCATACAACCCGGCCAACTCATCCAGACGCCCCCGATCGGCATCGACCTGCGCGGCCAACGCGGCGACATCGGCATCAGCGGTGGCTTTGCCGGCCAACACGTCGGCCAACTGCGGTGAATCCAGCCGCACCAACACAGCCTCGGTCAGAAGTTCTTCGACCGGGGCGGCGACCACTGTCAACCGACCACACCCACCATGGTCGGGGCCTTTCAAACACACATACCGGCGTACCCGATTCTGCGGATTGCTGCGCCGGGCTTGGGAATACAGTCGGTGGCCACAGCGCCCGCAGCGCAACATCCCCGACAACAGGTAGGTGCGGGCGGTGCGGGTCTTGGTCACCGAGCGTGCCGCCATACGGGCCAACACCCGATCCCGCTGCACTGGGGTGATGATCGCGGGCCACACCGCGGGGCCGATCACCTCGCCGCGATGCTCCCGCAGCCCGGCGATACGGCCCGAGGACAACACCTGGCGCACCGCGGTGGTCTGCCACGACTTCGCCACGCTCGGGACAACCTGCGACTCGTTGAGCCAGATCGTCAACGACCGCAGGGACTGGCCCGCCAGATACCGATCCACCATCTCGCGTACCACTGCGGCCTCGGATTCGCGCACGGTGATCTTGTCGGCTTCATACCCGAACGGGCGCGCTGAACCATGCGGCAACCCCGCCTGGGCGTTCTGCAACATCTTGCGGCGGATACGGGCCGACTTGCGGCCGGACTCCTTGGCGGCGAACGCCGCGAAAATACGGGCCATGAATAACCCGTCATCGTTGCCCAGGTCGATGTCGGCGGTCACCGTCGCCACATCGCGCACCCCCACCGATTCGCACAGCGTGACGAACTCCTCCAACTCCACCGGCCGTCGATGCAGCCGATCCAGGTTGTAAACGATCACCGCATCACGATCACCGGATGCCAGATCAGCCAGCATCTGCGCGTACTGGCGGCGCGGTTTACCCGAAAACGCCGACACATCGTTATCGACATACTCGGCCCCGACCGGCCAGCCCCGATCCTCAGCGAGCTTGCGGCAATCCTCCAACTGCCGCGCCACCCCCAACCCCGTGCCCTCCGCATCCGAGGAAATGCGGGCATAAATCGCCGCCGACCCCACCCCAACACGCTGACCAGCAGATTTCCTCACAGACATGAGGGTATTTTAACAACTTATGACCTTGGATAGCTCGGTGGCCCCGCCGTGTTCCCAGTGCCGGATGTGGTGGGCGTGCAGGCCACGCGTGGCGCCGCAACGCTCCGCCGGCGAACACATCCAGAGATCCGACGGTTACCTTCGATGCTGTGACGGTCGCGGGATCACCTATCGCCCGGGCCTGCGCCGTGCTGGTGCTTGCAGCGGTCCCGTCGTGCAGCCACCCGGAGCCCCCGCCTGCGCGGCCCCTGGTTGCCCCAACCACCACGGTGCCTGTCATCCCTCGTCCCGATGCGCCCTACGCACCTCGCGAAGAGCTGATCGCACCGGTCTCCCAATTGATCAACGACGCGATCGCGGTACCCCGGCTGCCGGGCGCGGTGGTCCGGATCGGTCACGCCGGCACGATCGCCTTCAGCCAGGCCTTCGGCGTGCGCAGACTCGCCGACGAACCCGCGCTCGACGGCTCGCCCGCGCCGGCCGAGCCGATGACCGAGGACACCATCTTCGACATCGCGTCGTTGACGAAGTGCCTGGCGACGACCGTCGCCGTCCTGCAGCTGTTTGAGCAGGGCCGGGTCCGGATCGACGAACCCGTTCAGACCTACCTGCCCGAGTTCAACGAGGCCAACGACCCCCGACGCGCGCAGGTGACGCTGCGCATGCTGCTCACCCACACGTCGGGCATCGGGGGCGATCTGAGCCACCAGGGGCCATGGGGCCTGACCGAGGCCGACAAGGCCGACGGTGTTCATCGGGCCCTGACCGCACCGCTGGAGTTCAGCCCCGGCGAGTTATTCCACTACTCCGACATCGGCTTCATCATCCTGGGCACCCTGGTCGAGACGTTGACCGGCGAACCGCTGGACACCTACGTGCAGGACAACGTCTTTGCCCCGCTGGGCATGGCCGACACCCGCTATCTGCCCGCCGCCAAAGCCTGTGGCCCACACCAGATCCGCGGTACGGCGATCACGTTCGACGCCGGCGCGGCCCGGGGCGGCGAGTGCCCGGTGGGCAGCTGGCGCACAGATCTGTTGGCCCGCATCGCGCCGACGGCACGTGACGAAGACACCCCCGAGATCAACCCCGATTTCGATCAGCTGCTGCGCGGCACGGTGCAGGATCCGACAGCACGCCGGATGGGAGGGGTGGCCGGCAGCGCCGGAGTGTTCTCGACCGCCGCCGATATCGGCAGGTACGCCCAGGCTCTCCTCGATCGACTCGCCGGGCGCCCGAGCCCGTTCCCGCTGCAGCAATCGACCCTGAAATTGATGACGACGCCCCAGCAACCCGGGCACGACCCGGCACAACTGGTGGCCGCGAACGCCGCTGCACAAGAAGCGAATGCAAACACACCCAACCGGATCGATCCCCTGCTGGCTGCGAGCTATCCGGCGATCGGCGGGCAGGATCTGCGCGGCTTCGGCTGGGACATCGACACCGGCCACTCCCGGCCGCGCGGCATGATCTTTCCGATCGGCAGCTTCGGGCACACCGGGTTCACCGGGGTGACGCTGTGGATCGACCCGGGGTCGGACACCTATGTGATCGTGCTAGCCAACGTGATCCATCAGCGCGGCGGCCCGCCCATCGCCGGACTCAGCGGCGACGTGGCCACCGTGACCGGCCGGGCGCTGCATCTGTACGGCAACTGAGGCGAGAGCCTCGCCACAATCACCGCGTCGGATGCACCGAAGTGTCGGATCGGACGCCTACCATTCCTGCGGCAGGAAAGGACAGCAGTGAGCTACACCGCCGCAGACATCACCGAACTCGACGACGTTCAGCACACCCGGCTGCGGCCGGCGGTGAACCTGGGCCTGGACGTGCTCAACACCGCGTTGCGTGAGCTGGTGGACAACGCGGTCGAGGAGGTGGCCGATCCCGACCACGGCGGGTCCACCGTCACCATCACCCTGCACGCCGACGGTTCGGTCAGCGTCGCCGACGACGGTCGCGGCCTGCCCGTCGACTCCGACCCGGTCACCGGCAAGAACGGCATCGTCAAGACGCTGGGCACCGCGCGGGCCGGCGGCAAGTTCTCCGAGCACGCCGACGCCACCAGCACCGGTGCGGGCCTCAACGGGATCGGCGCCGCCGCGGCGGTGTTCATCTCCGCGCGGACCGACGTGACGGTGCGCCGGGCCGGAAAGACGTATCTGCAGAGTTTCGGCCGCGGCTACCCCGGGGTGTTCGACGGCAAAGACTTCGACCCGGACGCACCCTTCACCCGCGCCGACACCCAGACGCTGCGCGGCGCGGGAAACCGCAAGCCCGATGCGCACGGCACCACGGTGCGCATTCTGTTCGACTCCTCGGTGGTGCCGGATGCAGGCGTGGACATCGCTGAGGTGCTGTTACGGGCGCACGCCGCGGCGCGAATGTCACCCGGGGTGCACCTGATCGTCGTCGACGACGGCTGGCCCGGCGAGGACGGCGTGCCGCCGGCGCTGACCGAGCCGTTCAACGGACCCTGGGGCACCGATGCCCTGCTGGACCTGATGTGCACCGCGGCCGGCACTCCCGCACCCGAGGTGCGCGCCGTCGTCGAGGGCCGCGGTGAGTACACCACCGGGCGCGGCCCGACCCCGTTCCGCTGGTCGCTGACCGCCGGCCCGGCCGAACCGGCCACCGTGGCCGCCTTCTGCAACACGGTGCGCACCCCGGGCGGCGGCTCCCATCTGACGGCCGCGGTACGGGGGTTCTCCGAGGCCCTGGCCGATCGGGCGTCCCGGATCCGTGATCTGGGTCTGGCCAAGGGCGAGGCGGGCCCGGAGCCGCAGGATTTCGCCGCGGTCACCGCGCTGGCCGTGGACACCCGGGCACCCGATGTGGGGTGGGACTCCCAGGCTAAGACCGCGGTGTCGTCACGGTCGCTGAACCTGGCGATGGTTCCGGATGTGGCCCGCAGCGTCACCATCTGGGCGGCCAACCCCGGCAACACCGAGGCGGTGTCGCTCTGGACGAAACTGGCGCTGGAATCCGCCCGGGCCCGGCGCAGCGCCGAGGGCGCCAAGGCCCGATCCCGGGCGGCGTCGAAGGCCAAGGGTCTGGGCACGAATCTGTCCCTGCCGCCCAAGTTGTTGCCCAGCCGGGAGTCGGGCCGCGGGTCGGGTGCCGAGTTGTTCCTGTGTGAGGGCGATTCCGCGCTGGGCACCATCAAGGCGGCGCGTGACGCGACATTCCAGGCGGCGTTCCCGTTGAAGGGCAAGCCGCCCAACGTCTACGGCTTCGCGGTGAGCAAGGCGCGGGCCAAAGACGAGTTCGATTCGATCGAGCGCATCCTGGGCTGCGGAGTGCGCGATCATTGCGACCCCGAGCAGTGCCGCTATGACCGGATCCTGTTCGCCTCCGACGCCGACCCCGACGGCGGCAACATCAACTCCAGCCTGATCTCGATGTTCCTGGACTTCTACCGCCCGCTCGTGGAAGCCGGCATGGTGTACGTGACGTTGCCGCCGCTGTTCGTGGTCAAGGACGGCGTCCAGCGGGTCTACTGTCAGGACGAGTCCGAGCGTGACACCGCGGTGGCCGAGATGCGCGCGACCTCCAAACGCAAAGTGGAGGTGCAGCGCAACAAGGGCCTCGGCGAAATGGACGCCGACGACTTCTGGAACACCGTGCTGGATCCGCAGCGGCGCACCGTGATTCGAGTGCATCTCGATGACGACGAGCACAACCTGCACCACATCTTGTTCGGCGGGCCGCCCGAGGGCCGGCGCGCGTGGATGGCCGACGTCGCCGCCCGCGTCGACACCGCTGCGCTGGACCTGGACTAGGAGACGAACGTGACCGCCACCCTGGACGTTCCCGAACAGAATCCCGACCTGGTCCTCGACCAGAGCGCCGATGACTACTGGAACCACTTCCAGCTGACCTTCGCGCTCTACAGCGTCAGCGATCGCGCGATCCCGTCCGCCTTCGACGGACTCAAGCCCGGACAGCGGCGCCTGCTCTACCAGATGCACGACTCGAAGCTGCTGCCCGGCAACAAACCCCAGAAGTCCTCGAAGGTCTGCTCGGCGGTCACCGGGAACCTGCACCCGCACGGCGGCGCGTCGATGTACGGGGCGGCGGCACTGATGGCCGCGGAGTTCCAACGGGTGAAAGTCATTGACGGCCAAGGAGCATTCCCCCGCATTCAGGGGGACATCCCCGCCGCGGACCGCTACACCGAGATGCGGTTGTCGGCACCGGGTGCGGCACTGACCGCCGAACTCGACGACCATGCGGTGCCGATGGTGGCGACCTTCGACGGTGAGTGGACCGAGCCGACGATGCTGCCGGCCCAGTGGCCGGTGCTGCTGTGCAACGGCGCCGTCGGTATCGCCGAGGGGTGGGCCACCAAGGTGCCCGCGCACAATCCCCGCGAGATCATGGCCGCCTGTCGGGCGCTGCTGGCCCGGCCGAACATGACCGACGACCGGTTGGTGAAACTCATTCCCGGTCCCGACTGGGGCTGCGGGTCGACGGTGGTCGGCACTACCGGGCTGCGTGAGTACATCACCACCGGCCGGGGCGCGTTCACGGTGCGCGGCACCGTGTCCGTCGACGGGAAGAACGTCATTGTCACCGAACTGCCGCCCGGTGTCGCCAGTTCGACTGTGCAGGACCGGATCCGGGCGCTGGTCGAATCCGGTGAGCTGGCCGGGGTCGCCGACATGTCGGATCTGACCGACCGGCGCAACGGACTGCGGATCGTCGTCACCGCCAAACGCGGCCACAGTGCCGAGCAGATCCGCGACCAACTGCTGGCCCTGACCCCGCTGGAGTCGACATTCGCCGCCAGCCTGGTCGCCCTCGACGAGAACCGGGTACCGCGCTGGTGGTCGGTGCGCGAACTGATCGCCGCCTTCCTGCAGCTGCGCGATTCGGTGGTGCTGCACCGCAGCGAGTACCGGCTGGAAAAGGTCACCGCCCGTCGGCATCTGGTGGCCGGCCTGATGACCATCCACCTCGATATCGACGCCGCAGTGGCGGTCATCCGCGGTTCGGACACCGTCGACGACGCCCGCCGGGGCCTGCAGGAGCGGTTCAAGATCGACGAGGAGCAGGCCAACTACGTTCTGGGACTTCAGCTCCGCAGGTTGACCAAGCTGGACGTGATCGAACTTCAGGCGGAGGCGGAGAAGCTGGACGCCGAGTTCGCCGAGCTGACCGAACTGGTTTCCAACCCCGATGCGCGGCGGGCGGTGATCGACAAGGAACTGGTGGAGACCGCGAAACTGTTCAAGGGCACCGAGTTCGACCGTCGTACCGTGCTGGACGCCGAGGCGACTCCGGTGACCGCGGGCGCCGACGAGAACGCGCCCCGCGAGCGCAAGGTCAACGCCTCCTGGCGGCTCGATGACCGGGGCGTGTTCTCCGACAGCCACGGCGAACTGCTCAGCTCGGGCCTGGGGTGGGCGGTGTGGACCGACGGCCGGATCAAGTTCACCACCGGTGGCGGGCTGCCCTACAAGATCCGCGACATTCCGGTGGCACCGGACATCACCGGCCTGCTGCGCTCCGGGGTGCTGGCCGAGGGCCACCACCTGGCGCTGGTGACCCGCCGCGGCAAGATCCTGCGGATCGACCCGGCCGCGGTGAATCCGCAGGGCGCTGCCGGCAACGGCGTCGCCGGGGTGAAACTGGCGGCCGACGACGACGAGGTGATCGCGGCACTTCCTGTTTCGTGCGAGAACGGCGAAGCCATCCTGTCGCTCGCCGAAAAGAGTTGGAAGGTCACCGAAGTCGCCGACATCCCGGTGAAGGGCCGCGGCGGTTCGGGCGTCGGATTCCACCCGTTCGTCAAGGGCGAGGCCGCCCTGCTCGCGGCGTCGATCTCGGCGGCCGGGTACGTGCGGGGCAGCAAGCGGGTGCGGGCCGAGAACCGGGCCAAGGCGTCGATCAAGGGCGCCGGTGTGGACGTGACACCGGCGGGATAGCGGCCCGAGACCTACCGACCGCGGGCTGTTTCAGGCCGGCGCGGGCCCGATGAAGTCGACGCCGGCGCGAATCGCGACGCGGTGCCGCAAGATTCGGAAGTGTGCCAGCCGGCCGAGTCCCGACGTCGTCATCAAGCGGGCGCCCGGCCACGACGCGACGACCTTCTCGCTCGTCGCATAGGGGGTGTCGGGGTCATCGGGGTCGTGGATGAGCAGCAGCGGCGGATAGTCGGTGTGCTCGGCGATCCGGACCATGTTGGTGTCCTCCAGGGGCATGCCGATCCGGCGTTCGAGGCGTCGATGCAGGCCGGCGCGTATCCGTCGGCCGAAGTTGTGGCGCGCGGCAAAGAGATCCAGGTAGATCGGGAACTCACCCATCGGCGCGAGGAACACCAACCGCTCGACCGTCGCGCCCCACGACACCGCGAACGCGGTCGCATTGGACCCCAGCGAGTGCGCGACGACCGCGCGGGCCGGCCCGTGCGTGCGGATCATGGCGGCAACCGCCTCCGCGCACTCGATGGCGGTGGTGCGACCGGGGGCCAGTGCACCCGGCTCGGACTCGTTGTGGCTGGGCAGGTCGAAGGCGATAACCCGGTGGCCGGATTCGACGAGCGGCTTGATGAACATCCCCAGGTGTGGGCGGCGTCCACCCCAGCCGTGCACCAGATAGACCAGCGGCCCCTCGCCCCAGGCCTCGCCGACGATCCGGTGCCCGTTCCAATACGCTTCCAGCGGCTCGCCGGGCTTCACGCCGGGGGGCATACGCAAGCTGGACTCGATTACCGGTGGAGTGCACCACAATTCAAGAGCCCACCGCGACCCGATTGCGGGCGCGACTCGCTCCAGCAGCCAGAACAACCGGCGCACCCGCGGGGCTACCGGCGGCTGGACGCCGGAGCCCTCCACATCGAGAACGATCGGCCTGGGAGCATCGCCGGCAGTTGAAGCATGCACTCATCGAGGTTACCGGGGTGACGCGACCCTGAGACCAACTACCGTCCCATAATGGCAAGACCCCAGTCGAGGTGGCCGTGCCCTACGGTCGCGATGCGACCGCCTTGGACGGCAGGCTTTGGATCACCGATCGGACCACCTGCCGCACGGATCGCGGTGACGGTGGCATCCAGATCAGCCGTCCACAAAGCCAACCCGATCAGCGAAGGCGCCGTTGCGGTGGCCACCACTTCGATAAATGCCTCACCGGCGCGGTAGAACGCCATTTCGGGACCTTTCGGGCCGCGCGGATGAAAGCGTCGTCGTGGCGCAGTGCCCAACGCCGCGGTCAGAGCGGTGGTTGCCGTATCCAAGTCGCGGACCGCGTATACGACATGGTCGACGTGTGTCACGCCACATGGGTGGTGCGCGGGTCCGGTCATCGCTGGCAGCATCGCAGTCGGCACCTCGAGAGGTGTTACCTCGCCGTAGATTTCATCGAAACCCCAAGAACGATCGCGGGTGAGCTCGCAGCACACCCGACCGATTTGGACCGATCCTTCGTTGACCGTGAATCCCAGTGCGGTCCACGCTTGCTCGTCGCCCGGCACTCCAAGCCACGTCAGAATTGCCATGGCCACCGACCCTACGTCGTCATCGGCTCAGGCCGAAGCCCCTCGATGATATGGACGGCCGTCCAGCTTTGGCGGATGGGTGGCATGGCGGTGAGTCAACAAGATCGCCGTCGGCTCACACCACGGTGAGCGGGAGCGATCTCCTGGTCCGGAATTGGAATGTCGAGCCGCCGCTGAAGTTGATCACCGACACCTCGGGCAGGTCGGCCGCCGCGGTGTCGGCCTTCGCCAGTTCCAGCGTCCAATCTGTGCTGGTACCAGTGACATTCACCCGCAGGCGACGATCCACTGCGGTGGCGATCGCCTCCAGCGGCCGGGTGGACTCCGGTGAACACAGCGAGATCCACGAGCCATCGTCATGCGCGGGCGACCGGTGCACAACCAGGCCGCTGTCGGTCAGCTCGGCATCGACATAGCCGAGCGGATTGAATAGCGGATGCAGCCGAAGCACCTGTAGCGCCCCGTCGACGCCGGGCGGCAACGAGAACGCGCGATGCAATCGGGCGGCCGCCAGACCGGCCAGACCCGTCAGCTGACTGGTACACACCGACGTCGCCAGGCCGGTATCCGATCCGGCTCGGGCACGCACCGCGATCGCGAAAGACAGGTACAGCAGGTGCATCTGCAGGCACACCTCGTCAGCCAACCGCACCAGCGCCGAGTGCGAGAACGCGCCGAAGTCGATGTCGGACAACAGCGGCCCCGAATAGTCGGCCGCGCCCTCCTCAGCGGAATCAATCGCGTCGAGTTCCCATTTGGCAGCACGTGTTTCGCGCACCAGACGCAGCGCGGGGATGGGCTCGACCGCCGGGTAGGAGGGATCGATGCGGACCGTCCAGCAACAGTGCGGGACCCGCTCGGACGGAACGCGGGGTGGGCGGTGCACCGGGCGGCACTGCGCATGGACGTTGGTGGCGACCGCGGTGGCGTCGAACGTCGGGTCTTCAATGGTGTGACACATGCCGAAGACGTACTCCTCGCCCATCGGCTCCACGTCGAGCAGTGCGCCGCAGCTGGCGGTTTCGAACTCGCCGTGCCAGCGGTCATAGACGGTGTAGCGGAAGTCCATGAACTGTGGCGGCGACCCGATGTCGAACTGCATTCCCTTGAAAATCGTTGGCACATCATCACCTTCGAAGCCCAGAGCGCGCTGCATCCGCTGGGTGTAGGCAGGGCTGGCACCGGACCATTCCTCGATGGCGATCTGCAGCATCTCCTCCCGGCCGAAGTGCTGAATGCAGTAGGCCATCCCGGAGCGGTCGATCATGTGGCCGATGAGCAGCAGTTCGGGTATCAGAATCGCCAGCTCGTGGCGGGACAGCGAGGCGTATCGGCTGTGGGTCTCGGTCATGGTCTTAAAAATAGAGGTGATTATGTTATAGAGTCAACTATGAAATCGAAGATGGGTCAGGCGGCCCTGGGACCCTCCGACAATCGCGTTTACTATTGCCACAACCGTTGGGCGGTCGGTGGCAGGATCGAGCTCCTGCAGGCGTGGCGCTCTGTGAGAGAAGGAGCTTCGCGATGAGAAGTCACCACTGGAAGATCCTCGACGTGATACTCGCCGACGGCCTGCCCGCTGAGCAGGTCGTCGACCAGATCAACGCGCAGGTCCGGCTCAACGCCGCCGAGGCCGGCGAGTTCGTCCAACGCATCCGCATCGGTGTCGCCCAACCACACTCACCGGGCTGGCAGTGTTGGCCGGCGGCCTACCTGCCCGGCCCTCCCGGAACGTTCCCGACCACCGCCCCCGAGCGCTGCTTCGACACGCACCTGACGGACTGAGCCGCCCCCACCAGGCATTCGGACGAGGCCCTCCGGGTCCGTTGCGACGAGGTTGCCGGCGATCACAATGCGCACCACGACCACGTGCGTGCGACAGCAGTCAGTGTCTGAACCCGTACCGTTCGACGGTCACCTGCGCAGCGAAGACTCCCGTCCAGGCCGACCTCGATATTCGGTGACCAGCACCGGCAGCACAGTGGTGCTGATCATCAGTTGGGCGAACTGCTGACCCCCGAAATCGCCGGGACCGCCCTGGTGGAGCTGATCCGCACCGACCCGTCCAGGATGGCCGCCGAATACCTGCTCACCGGCGCCGGGCTGCAGAAGTTGCCGTAGCGGCCGGTGGCGAGACAGCGGAAGCTTCTGCGGGCTGATCTCAGTTCGCCGCGGTCGACAAGGCGGCCCGATGCCCCATGGCGTGTCTTGAGTACTCAAAGTATACTCATCACATGAGTAGGCGACTCCAGGTGATCGTCGACGACGCCGAATATGAGGCGCTCGTCGTGCAGGCGGCCCGGCGAGGGGAGTCGGTGTCGGCATGGGTGCGCCGCAAACTGCGCGCCGCCCCCGAGGAGAGCTCGGATCTTCGGCTGGCCCGCAAGCTCGCGGCGATACGGGCAGCGGCCCGATTCGATGGGCCCACCGGCGACATCGATGAGCTTCTTGCCGACAACGATCTGCGCTACCCCACGGAATTGCCCGAATGACCATCTTTATCGACGCGAACGTGCCGATGTATCTGTTGGGGGCCGAGCACCCCAACAAGTCCCGAGTCCGGGTGCTCCTCGATGAGCTGACCATCGCTGATGAACGCTTCGCCACGAACACTGAGGTGTACCAGGAGGTGCTACACCGCTACACCCGGCTGGCGCGGCCGGATCTGGTCGACGCGGGGTTCACCCTCCTCGACGAGCTGGCCGACGAGCTGTGCGCCGTCGATCGGTCGGTGCTGGACCGGGCGCGCCAATTGGTCCGTGAGGGCGCGGGAGCTCGCGATGCCGTTCACGCCGCGACGATGCAGGCCAACGGGATCGACCGCATTCTGACGTTCGACCGAGGCTTCGACCGGTTGCCCGGCCTCCAGCGAATCCACTGAGCAAGTGCTACCCGCGGCCCCCAGGTCACCAATCGACGGCTTCGTCGGCGGCCCGCCTTGGTGTCCAATGTGGGGCCGGGGTCCTCACCTAGAGCACTGAGTTCGGCGTGGATGGAACCGATCACGGCCTGATACTGCTCCTCGCTGAGCGCATTTCGGTAGTAGCGGTTCATCCGCAGCTGATGCTGCTGATCTCGCAGTAGCCGGATGCGGTCGAGTCTCGCCGTGTCGTCGGGGGTGAGCATCAATTGCTCGACGCTGATGTGGTCGGCCATAACCTGTTCGATCGGTGAGAGCCGATAGCCGCAACTCTGGATATTACGGTCGGTGGGAGCCGGCGTTCCGCTGCTTGGTGAGCCAGTGTTCC
>NZ_JAYJJS010000011.1:0-128591 GCF_020181635.2 Mycobacterium zoologicum
CCGAAACGGAGGTCGCCTGAAACACCCCGATCCACAGGTATTGACAATTCCTCGTTGACATCACTCCGCGAATGCAGATGCACGGCGCCCGCCGAGTCCTATCGTTCATGTCGGCCCATCCCGAAGGTTTCGACAGCCTAGAGTCGGCCGCTGACGTGATCGCCGCCTACAACCCGCACCGCCCTCGCCCCGAAAACGTCGACGGCCTTCAAAAAGTCCTCCGCCGACGTGGAGACGGTCGCTGGGCCTGGCGATGGGATCCGGCGTTTGCGACGTCGAATTTTCAGTTCCTGCAGAGTGATTCAGACGACGGCGCAGAGGAGTTCGAGATGATGAGCGCATTCCTTGTCGATGGCGCGCGACAGGTGTCCGCGCCGGCGCTGCTGGTCCGCGGCCTGCTGTCGGACATAGTCTCCGAAGAGACAGTGAAGGATTTCCTCACCTTGGTTCCCCACGCGCAAACCGTTGACGTGTCAGGCGCGGGCCACATGGTTGCTGGCGACAACAACGACGCATTCTCGACGGCGGTCGTCGACTTTCTCGACCGTACCGTTTGACGCCAGTCGTCGGGCTGCGCGGGAGATCCCAGTTCGCCACCTATTCTGCTCGTATGCCAACTGATTCGGCGCGGATGTCGTTTCGCCGACATATCCGCGAGCAGGTCTTGAGGGCGACACGGGAACTCACCATTGAGAAGGGCTGGGAACAAGTCCGAGTGAGTGAGGTCGCCGAACTTGTCGGCGTCTCCCGACCGACGCTATACAAGGAGTTCGGCGATAAGCAGGGACTTGGTGACGCGCTCGTGGTGGCCGAGGGTCAGCGCTTCCTGGAGGGTATCCACGCCATTCTCGCCGAACACACCGGCGACGTTCAGGGCGGCATCACCGCAGCGGTGCGGTTCACCCTGCGTGAAGCAGAAGCCAGTCCGCTCCTGAAGTCGGTGCTGACGTCCAACCACTCAGGGGATGATCGCGCCGGTGCGCCGACGACGGGCGTTCTTCCTCTCCTGCCGACATCGGCGTCCCTGCTCCAGCTCTCCTCCGCGGCTTTGGTCGCGTGGTTTCACGACCACTTCGCCGATCTCGACTCCGAAGACGTCGAGGAGGTCGCAGACGTTCTGGTGCGGCTCACCGTGAGTCACGTCGTTCTTCCCTCCGCGGACATCGCCACCACGGGTGCGCGGATCTCGCGGGTGGCGCTCCGCTACCTCGGCGTTGGCTATAGATAGCTGTGACTTGAGCGGTCTTGGCCTCGATCCACTGACAATGGACTGTTTGTCGGGGTGTCGGGATAAGGAAAGTGCGTTCTGAGCTGGGAAGATTGATATTGTTCAGGCAACAATCGGTCCAGTTCGAGAACGGCACTTCCGGCGCGAGTGTCCCACACGTTCACCCCGCGGTCCGATGTGTTCGATGAGGATATCTGGTGTCGTGCGCGGGCCTGGTGCCGGTGATGGCGCTGGCTGAGCAGGCAGGCCTATCGGAGTTGTTGGCCAACAAGATTCACATCGCAGCTCCCAGGGTCAAGTCGAGGTCGGCCAATCCGGCTCCGAAACTGGCCACCCTGATCGCGAGCATGTAAGCGGGCGCGGATTACATCGATGATGTCGACCTGGTCCGCGCTGGCGGCATAAATCCCTTTTTCCGCCGGGTGTATCCCCCGTCAACGATGGGAACGCTGTTGCGGGAGTTCACTTTCGGTCATGCCCGCCAATTGGATTCGGTGCTGGCCGAGCATCTGGCCGGCTTGTGTGACCGGGTGAATCTGCTGCCCGGCGCGCAGGCTCGGGCCTCCATCGAACACCCGGGGAGAGGCGACGCTGCAGAAAGACGCCGCAAAGGTCGGATCTCCGGACCCGCCGGGACAGCTCAATGTGGTGAGAGCCGGAACTCGCTCGGAGAGCGGCCGGTCCATCGCTTGAAGGCGTGTGAGAAGTTGGCGAGGTCGCTGTATCCGAGATCCGTGGCTATCTCACTCACCGATAGGGATCGGTCGAGTAGCTGCAGCATCGCGCGCTCGCGCAGGAATGCTTGGCGCAACTCGCGAAAGGTGGTCTCCTCTTCGGAGAGGCGCCGCTTGAGTGTGCTGGTGGACATTGACAGCTCATGTGCGAACCAATGTTTACTTCGGCGTCCGGGCTCCTTCTGCAGCAGCCGTCTCACCTTCTCCGAGAACGACGTGGTTTCGCTCCGCTGGTCGAGAGTTCGCTGCAGATCGACGATGGCGAGTCGGTATGCGACGGGATCGGAGAACCGGCACACCTCGTTGAGCGTGTCCGCGGGAACATGGAGGAAGGACATCGGAGCGTCGAAGAACAGGCGCCCGGCGGTAAGGTCGTCCTCGCGATCTTTCAAGGCGGCGGGCGCTGGCCAACTCAAGTGGAGTGTGAGGGTCGGCGCCGCACGGACGAGCATGTCCAGCAGTCGCAACAACGCCAACCCGGCGTACGTGACGGCGAGGCAGTCCAGGGCCCGATCGCTGGTGTGTCCCCAGAGCCCGACGGTGAGGCCTTGGTCATCTGGATGAAACTGTGCTTTGACAGCCGTCGTGATCAACGGCAGATAAGTCAGCAGCTCTACGATCTCGGCCACTGAGCCCGCGCTGACCAGCGGAACACTCAGCGGGCCGAAGGACGTCAACTGTGCCTGTTCGGCTAACGCAAATCCGAGCAGCGTTGCCTGATCGATGTCTAGACCGGGGTACGCCTCACGAAACCACCGTAACGGGGCCTGGACATCACGCTGAATCAGCGTCGCCTCGTCGGTTCCTTCGCGAGCCATGATGTTGCGAAGCCGCGCGACGGCGTCTGGGTCAAACGCCGGGCTCTCGAGCATTTGCACGAATGCGAGTGGGGGCACACCCGCGTCATTGGGGTTCACTGACCATGGCCCCTTTGAGCCGAAATCACAAGTTTCTGACTCCGGCGAACATAGCCGCAGCGCTCATCTGGCGCAAGACTTGTGTCAAGTAACTGAGGACACGCAAGGAGCCTGGCTATGGCAGTTGTCACATTTGTCTCCCACGGCGGCGAGAAGTATGAGGCGCCTCTCGAGGAAGGTCAGTCACTGATGCGGGTCGCGACCAACAATGCGGTGCCCGGCATCGACGGCGACTGCGGAGGCGAAGCCGCGTGCGGCACCTGCCATGTGATCGTCGATCCGCAATGGTCCGATCGGGTCGGCCTCTCCGGGGCCAATGAAGAGGAGATGCTCGCGATGAACCCCGAGCGTCAGCCGACCTCCCGGCTGTCCTGCCAGATGCAGGTCTCTGAGGCGTGGGACGGTTTGATCGTCCATCTGCCCGAGTTCCAACTGTGATGACGAAAGAGAGGTGAGACGTGAGCAATATTCGCGAGGCAGTCACTGCCAAGGCTCAGGCAACAATTCCGATGGACCGAATAATCCAGGGCGCCCACCTCTACGACAGAACGCGGCGCTGGGTCACCGGCACCAACGGTGAAAAAATCTTCATCGAGCGACCGATCCCGCCGGCTGACGAGGTTGAACTGACCGACATCGACCTTAGCAATCCTTTCCTCTATCGTCAGGGTCGCTGGAAGTCCTATTACGAGCGCCTACGCAACGAGGCTCCCGTGCACTATCAGGCCCACAGCGCGTTCGGCCCGTTCTGGTCGGTGACGCGGCATGCCGACATCGTGGCCGTCGACAAGAACCACGAGGTCTTCTCCTCCGAGCCGTTCATCGTCATCGGGAGCCCGCCGCGCTTCCTCGACATTGCGATGTTCATCGCGATGGACCCCCCGAAACACGACCGGCAACGGCAGGCTGTCCAGGGTGTGGTCGCACCGAAGAACCTGCGTGAGATGGAGGGCCTCATCCGCGAGCGGGTGGTAGACGTGCTCGACGCTCTGCCGCTTGGCGAACCGTTCAACTGGGTGCAGCACGTCTCGATCGAGCTAACCGCGCGCATGCTGGCCACGCTGCTGGACTTCCCGTACGAGCAGCGGCGCAAGCTCGTCCAATGGTCCGATCTCGCCACCTCCATGGAGCAAGCCAACGGTGGGCCCTCGGACAACGACGAGATATTTCGCGGCATGGTCGATATGGCTAGAGGTCTCAGCGCTCACTGGCGGGACAAGGCAGCCCGGAAAGCTGCCGGAGAGCTGCCCGGCTTCGATCTGATCACCATGTTGCAGAGCGACGAGAGCACCAAGGACCTGATCGATCGCCCGATGGAGTTCTTGGGCAACTTGGTATTGCTGATCGTGGGTGGCAACGATACGACCCGCAATTCCATGAGCGGTGGTGTTCTGGCGCTGAACGAGTTCCCTGACCAGTTTGAGAAGCTGAAGGCGAACCCCGAGCTGATCCCCAACATGGTCTCGGAGATCATCCGGTGGCAAACCCCGCTCGCGCATATGCGCCGGATCGCCAAGGCCGACACTGTGCTCAACGGGCAGTTCATCCGCAAGGGCGATAAGGTCCTGATGTGGTACGCCTCGGGCAACCGCGACGAGCGCGTGTTCGATCGGCCCGATGACCTGATTATCGACCGGGCCAACGCCCGTAACCACATCTCCTTCGGTTTCGGCGTGCACCGCTGTATGGGTAACCGGCTGGCCGAGATGCAGTTGCGGATCCTGTGGGAGGAGCTGCTTCCGCGGTTCGAGAACATCGAGGTCGTCGGTGAGCCCGAGTACGTGCAGTCCAACTTCGTGAGGGGGATCAGTAAGCTGATGGTCCGCCTCATCCCGAAAGGTGGCGCATGACCGTGCAGCGAGCGGTCATCGCGGGGGCCAGCCACGCGGGCACCCAGCTCGCCGCCAGTCTTCGCCGAGAAGGGTGGGACGGCGAGATCGTCCTCGTCGGCGATGAGTCGGCGTTGCCCTACCAGCGGCCCCCGCTGTCCAAGTCGTACCTGGCCGACAAATGCGAACTGGCCGAACTCGCGATCCGCAACTCGGATTTCTACGCCAAGCAGCGGATCCGACTCCTGGATGCGACGGTGGCGGCGATCGACCGCTCGGCTGGTCATGTCGTGCTGAGTACCGGCGACGCACTGCCCTACGACAAGCTCGCGCTGTGCACTGGCGCCCGGCCTCGTCGGCTCCCCACCCCGGGAGCGGACCTGGCCGGAGTCTTCTACCTACGCACCGCCGCGGACGGCGAGATGATCCGAGAGGCCGCCGGCCCCGGGCGTCGGGCGGTGATCGTGGGCGGCGGCTACATCGGACTGGAGACAGCCGCCTCGTTGCGTGCACTGGGTCTGGAGGTCACCCTGCTCGAGGCGACCGGGCGCGTCCTTGAACGGGTCACCGCCCCGGAGGTATCGGAGTTCTTCGACCGGATCCACCGGGAGGAGGGCGTCAACATCCGGACGGGCACGCTGGTCGAGGCTCTGTCCGGCGACGGCAGGGTCCGCGAAGTAATCCTGGCCAGTGGCGAATCAATTCCCGCCGACCTCGTCATTGTCGGCATCGGCGTGGAGCCGAACACCGAGCTCGCCGCCACCGCGGGCCTGGTCGTCGACAACGGCGTCGTGATCGACGATCGGGCCCGGACTAGCGACCCCGACATCGTGGCCGCCGGGGACTGCGCCAGCCACGACATGGCCCGTTACGGCCGTCGCATCCGCCTGGAGTCCGTGCCGAGCGCGGCCGAGCAGGCCAAGGTCGCCGCCGCGACCGTCTGTGGGAAGTCCAAGAAGATTGCGGCCCTTCCATGGTTCTGGTCAGATCAATACGACCTCAAGCTCCAGATCGCCGGTCTCAACACCGGGTACGACGAGGTCGTCCTCAGCGGCGACCCGACCCGGGACCGCGACTTCACCTGCTTCTACCTCCGTGCCGGCGAGCTCATTGCCGCCGACTGCATCAACCGTCCCCGCGACTTCATGTTCAGCAAGCGGGTCATCACGCAGCAAGTCGCCGTCGAACGGGCCGAACTGGTGCTCGCCGGCTCGGACTGAGGTGCCGGCGGTGCGTAGGCGGTGGGAACGACGACGGCGGATGCGACGCGTGTCTTGGAGAGGTACTTCAGTGACAATTGCCATCCAGCCCCGCTGGCAAAGGAACGCTAGCGGCTGCCCGGCGGTCGCCTTGGCGCAGCGCATCAGGACCTAGTGGGGTTTCCCAACGAGCATGACGATTCTTTCCGGAGGAGCAGCGTCAGAAGTCGGTGCCTGTTCTGTTCTGTTCTGTTCTGACAATGAGGTTAGTTGAGGTTGACGGTGGCGGTATTTAGGGACGAGGACGAGGTCTATGCCTTCCTGGGCGGGATCTTTCGGCGGGGTTTGGAGAAGGAAGGTCTGGCGGACAAGCTCGCGAATTCGGGTGTGGTGTTGCGGGTGCATTACACAGATCCGGATGCGGTTGTGACGGTGGACATGCCGAACAAGGTGGTGGAGACCGGAGCGGCCAGTACCGCGGTGCCCAACGTGGAGTTGTTCATGTCGGCAGACACGGGGAACAAGTTCTGGTTGGGGAAGGTGAACTTGACGATGGCGATGGCCAAGGGAACGGTACGTGCGAAAGGTCCGGTGCCGAAGTTGATCAAGTTGATCCCGCAGGCCAAGAACCTGTTCCCCGAGTACCGGTTGATGCTGGAGAGCCAGAATCGGCAGGACCTCATCGATGCGTGACCCTCGCCTCACCGCGGGCTGTAGGGCGGGTGTGCGATGAGGAGCACGATGCAGGACGTTGCGTTGACTGTGCCCGCGATCGTGGCCCATGCTTCGGCAGTTCATGGCGATCGCGAGGTGCTGACTGCGCGCGGACCCCGGCAGATCTCTGGGGTGTCCTATCGCGAGGTGGGTGAGCGTGCGGCACGGTTGGCAAATGCTCTGCGCCAGATCGGCATCCGTGGAGATGAGCGTGTCGCGACGTTACAGTGGAGCAACCAGGAGCATCTGGACTGTTACGCGGCGGTGCCGTCGATGGGCGCGGTGCTGCATACGTTGAACCTGCGGCTGCCGCCGGAACAGCTGACGTGGATCGCCAATCATGCCGAGGATCGGGTGATCATCGTCGACAGTACGGTGCTGGCCCTTTTGGCGGCGGCGTTGCCGTCGATGACCTCGGTGCGCACGGTGCTAGTGACCGGAACCGGCGATCTTGCCGCGGTCGAGGGGTGCGGAAAGGACGTCCTACGGTACGACGATGTGGTGGCCGCCCAGTCGAGTACGTTCGACTGGCCCGACGTCGACGAGCAGTCGGCCGCAGCGATGTGCTATACGAGCGGTACCACCGGGCATCCGAAAGGTGTTGTCTACAGCCATCGTTCGACGTGGTTGCACTCGCAGGCGGCGTGCACTTCGAATGCCTTGGGCATCGGTCATGACGACACGGTGTTGGCGATCGTTCCGATGTTCCACGCCAACGCGTGGGGGTTGCCGTATGCGGCGATGATGGCCGGCGCGCAGCTTCTGCTGCCTGACCGTTTCCTGCAGGCGGGGCCTCTAGTGGAGATGATCGAGGCGGTGCGACCGACGATGGCGGGGGCGGTGCCGACGATCTGGACCGATGTTCTGCACTACCTGCGCGACAATCCCGGCCATGACGTGAGTTCGCTGAAGATGGTGGCCTGCGGTGGTTCGGCGGTTCCGCGGTCGTTGATGACCGCCTATGACGAGCTGGGCATCCGCATTGTGCAGGCTTGGGGGATGACTGAGACTTCCCCGCTGGCCTCGGTCGCTCTGCCGCGGAGTTCTGATACCCCGGAGAGGTCGCTTCACCTGCGCGCAACCCAGGGCCGGGTGGTGGCCGGTGTGCAGGCCCGCATCGTCGATGACAGCGGTGCAGAACAACCGTGGGACGGAAAATCGGTGGGGGAGATTCAAGTCCGCGGCCCGTGGATCACTCAGTCGTATTACGAGAATGACAGTCCGGCGGCGTCGCCGGACGGGTGGTTGCGTACCGGGGACGTCGGGACGATCAGCGCGGACGCGTTCATCGCGCTGACCGACCGCTCCAAGGATGTCATCAAGTCCGGGGGCGAATGGATCTCCTCGGTGGAATTGGAGAACGAGTTGGCCGCTCACCCTGCGGTGCGCACCGCCACGGTGATTGGAGTGCCCGACGACAAGTGGCAGGAACGGCCGCTGGCGGTGGTCGTCCTGGCTGCCGACCGCACCGCCACCGCGGCGGAGCTGACCGAATTTCTGCGTGCGCGGGTGGCCAAGTGGTGGCTACCGGAACGGTGGGCGTTCGTCACCGACATTCCGCTGACTTCCACTGGCAAGTTCGACAAGAAGAAGCTGCGCCGCCAGTTCGGCGACGGTGACCTCATCATCGAGACGCTGGCGTGAATCATCAATCCACTGCGACCGAAACACTGACGTTAAGGAGACACATATGAAGACACGTGCTGCAGTGCTGTGGGGCCTAGGAGAAAAGTGGGAAGTCGAGGACATCGAGTTGGATCCTCCCGGCCCCGATGAAGTGCTCGTCCAGCTGACCGCGACCGGGTTGTGCCATTCCGACGAACACCTCGTGACCGGCGACCTGCCCATTCCGCTGCCCGTCGTCGGTGGCCACGAGGGTGCCGGCACCGTGGTCGAAGTGGGTGCGGGTGTCGAGAACGTCGCCGAGGGCGATTCGGTGATCCTGACGTTCCTGCCGTCGTGTGGGCACTGTTCCTATTGCGCGCGGGGGATGGGGAACATGTGCGACTTGGGTGCCGCGCTCATGATGGGACCCCAGATCGACGGCACTTACCGTTTCCATGCCCGGGGTGAGGACGTCGGCCAGATGTGCCTGCTGGGCACGTTCTCGGAATACACCGTGGTCCCCAAGGCGTCTCTGGTCAAAATCGACCAGGGGACACCGCTGGACAAGGCGGCGTTGATCGGGTGTGGTGTGACGACCGGGTACGGGTCGGCGGTGCGCACCGGTGAGGTGCGTGCCGGGGATACCGTGGTAGTGATCGGAGCCGGTGGCATCGGCATGAATGCGATTCAGGGTGCCCGCATCGCGGGCGCGTTGAACATCGTGGCTGTCGATCCGGTGGCGTTCAAGCGTGAACAAGCCGGCGGTTTCGGTGCGACGCATGCCGTTGCCACGATCGACGAGGCCTGGTCACTGATCAGTGACATCACCCGCGGCAAACTCGCCGATGTCTGCGTCTTGACCACCGATGTCGCCGAAGGGTCCTACATCGGCGAGGCGCTGTCCTTGGTCGGTAAACGCGGCCGTGTGGTCGT
Organism: Mycobacterium zoologicum; assembly: GCF_020181635.2. NCBI lineage: Bacteria > Bacillati > Actinomycetota > Actinomycetes > Mycobacteriales > Mycobacteriaceae > Mycobacterium > Mycobacterium zoologicum. The sequence goes on from NZ_JAYJJS010000011.1 coordinate 9,160, forward strand.
TACCGCGATCGGGCACCCCGAAGACACCTCGATGTCGGGTTCACTGCTGGAATTGACGCTGTATGAAAAGCAGATCCGCGGCGCTCTGTACGGTTCGTCGAACGCCGCCCACGACATCCCGCGGCTCGTCGAGCTCTACAACGCCGGACACCTCAAGCTGGATGAGCTGATCACCCGTGAGTACACCCTCGATCAGATCAACGAAGGCTACGCGGATATGCGATCGGGCCGCAACATCCGAGGACTCATCCGATTCTGATAAAGCAGCCGAAGCGCGGGAGCGCGACCACGGGAGCAAGCGAGCTGAGTACAACGGTTGAGTGCTGCGCGTCTGTGGCTCTTACCGTTGACGTGTTGATGCAGGACTAGCGATCGAAAGTCAATGTGCCCCATCGCCATAGGCGGTCGAGATGCGCGGCTGAGGTTGGCTGCGGTCACGCGTGTTGGTGTTGGCACCTACTGTCAGCCGGGAAGCCGTGATGAAACGTAGCTTTTGACGAGTCTCAACAGTGCTACTGACAAGAGAGGAAGCGGCGATGACGAGGATTCAAATTCCCTATCCCCATAGGAGGGGAGGGCACTGTGGTTCCGGTGCGCTTCGTGACCTTACTGAATGGGCCCAACTCGGATGGGGGACAGAAGCACTCAGTGAAGGATTGGTCTTCACCCTCGGCGGAGCCTTGGACTTCTCGTACGTCCGCTCTACGCAGTTGTTCCCCCAGGTGTACCTGGTAGGACGAGGAAGCGACCTGGAACAAGATTACCTCTCCCGGGTTGGCGCAAAGTTCGTCGTGCGATCGACCGATGACCCGGACGTGGGATGGGCATTTGTGACCGACGAAATCGACAAAGGTCGACCCGTCATGGTCTGGGCTGACATCGGCGAACTTCCTTACCTGCGCGTCCGATTGCACATGAGCCGTCACGACATTGTCATCACCGGATACGATGACGAACAACGGGTCGCCTATGTGGTCGATAATGACCGCGAGACAACCCAGACGGTGGCCTACGACGACCTACGCCGGGCGCGGTCCTCGGTCGGGTTTCCCACACCTACCCGGCACACCACATATCACGTCGACTGGCCAGAGCGAGTGCCAGACCTTGGGCCGATCGCGGCCGCTTCACTCGCCGCGAGCGCAGCGTTCATGCGCGGCGGTGCCGTAGGTGCGCCGCTACTGCGCATCGAGGCAGCTGAAGTCGAATCTTCCGGTTTGAAGGGTGTGCAGGACTTCGCCGATGACGTAGGGCATTGGCCAACGCTGTTCGATGACGATGCCCTGACCGCGGCATTGTTCGGGCTCGGGGCGTTCATCGAGAAAGCCGGTACCGGCGGCGGGCTCTTTCGTACGCTGCAGGCACACGGTTGCCAGAACATCGCCGATCTCCTAGATGACGCCGCCACTGCCGAAGCGGCTGCCGCGGCCCGACATGCTTCCAAAGCGTGGTCTACGCTTGCGGCCGCAGCCACGGATGCCGGCACATCGCTACGGAGTCGTAGTCTAGCTGCGGCCAAAGTCGCCGCGACGATCCCGGACGCCGAAACGCGCCTCGTCGAAGCCCTCGAAACGGCCAGTCGATCCGTTGGCACTGTCGATACCGGCATCGAAGCTCATCTGAAAGGCTATCTGTGAGTGGCACTTCAAACCAATCGAGTTTCCTGGAGACTACTGGTTTCTCGATTGGCAGCATGACGATGTTCAGCGCTTCGCCCAGAACGCGGTCGGTGACGTTCGTGACCCTTGTGCAGAAGGCGAGGTTGACCGTCACCGCTGTGGGGGACAGGATTTGGTATGACCCCTATAGCACCGACGACGACCCCGAGCATTATCGGGCGAGCTATGCGGCGACAGCGTCGAGGGCGTATTGCGGGGCAGGACCAAATGGCTGATAGTGACCGAACTGGAAGGTGTACCGCAGCGATGATCTCGGCGGGCTAACGAGTCCTTTACATACTGTCTTCCGGCGATCAGCCCAGCCGACGTCGGCGCAGTTCTTCAGTCGCATGGTGGTCCATGCACTGCGTGGTCCTATTTAGGAGGATTTCGTCATCGACGAGCAAGCAGAAGATTCGGCCATCGCGTGGTGGCATAACTTTCAGAATCGTGTTATCGCCGCCGACGGCGACTACCTCGATGCGCACCATCCGTGGTGCCTTGGTTGCGGCACAGACAATCCGCACGGTCATCGCCTGCGAGCGCGTCGGCGTGGCGACGGGGTGGGCGCCAGGCATATCTTCGACGGCCGACATCGCGGCGCACCCGGGATCGCACATGGCGGCGCAGTCATGACGGTTCTTGACGACACGGTGGGCATGCTGCTCTACGTCGTCGGTGAGATGGCCGTCACCCGTAAGCTCGACACCGAGTTCTTCGCGCCGGTATTGCTGGGGGTTCCCTACGAGGTCAGCGCGGAGCTCGTGTCCAGAACCGGCCGGAAACTCGAAGTGCGGGCAGAATTGCGCGAGGAAGCCACCGGCCAGCTGGTCGCGTCCGCGTCCGGGTTATTCGTCGTCGTCACGCTGGATCACTTCACTAGCTCCATACAGAAGGCGTCGTCAATACGCTGCACTGCGCGACCACCCTGGGAGGGATGACGCAACCCGTAAATCTGCTCATTTTTCAACCGGCGCAGGCTGCTCGGATTAAACCGGGGCCGACAGGCGGGTTTGCTAAGCAAACGCGTACTCGACCACATCGTGGTGTACCAGCCTTCGGTAGCGTGACGCCGCAGCGTGTCGGCGAAAAGACCGCCGGTCTCATCAGCTGTGGCCCGCAGGGGAGTTGATATCGACCTGGATGTGCGAAGCGGCCGGGTCAGGTTTCTGGCCGAGGGTATACAGGCCAAGACTGCCGAGAAAACCCGCACAATGCTCGATAAGCACTTCGGTCGATAGGTTTAGTTGTCCGTCTATCCAGCGACGGAGAATCTCGAACAGGCCCCCGACACCGTAGGTAGCGGCGAGATCTGCGACCTGAATCACCTCGCTGGGTATATCGAGATGCAGGCGGGCCTCTCTGAGGACGAGCTCCGCAAATTCGGACATCAGTTCGCTTCGCAGCTGCCGAAGCAGGGGTTCAGCGCCCGATTCGACAAACAATATGCGGGCCATGCTGGGATCGTTCTCGATCATCTGAACCAGGGCCTTTATCGGAGCGTAAGCGAGTTCTTGAGGAGCAACGGTGTCATCCGGTATCGCCTTGGTGATCACGGCTTGGAAGGTGGTGGAGATCTTGGTGAACATCGCACGCAGGAGCGCGTCTCTGTCGCGAAACTGCTGGTAGAAGTACCGGCTCGTCACTCCTGACTCCGTACACACAGCGGTCACGGTGCACGCGGCGGCTCCCTGCTTGCCCATGAGCGCGACCGCGGCGTCAATCAGCAGTGCGCGGCGCTGCGCATCGCGTTGAGTTGCGGACAGCCCGCCATAAACACGTGCTGGACTCATGCCCTACATTCTGGCAGTCTCATGTGACAAGGCCTAAAGTCAGATCAGACTACGGAGGAAGGACCCCGTCAAGATGCCGGAAGATCGAGCCTCGACCAAGAGCCGTGTATTGCCAAAACCCCGGCGCGTTCGTTTCCCCATGCCCACCTCCACGAAGCGGCAACACTTCGTGGATGGCGACCTGGTGATGAGCCATTTCATCTCGGTGCTTTCTGCGACCTTCCCGGAAGGGGAAGACTTCTTCATCCGCTCGGTCAAGTATTTCCAGAGTTCCATCGACGATCCCCAATTGCTGACAGCGGTCAAGGGTTTCATCGGACAAGAGGCCACACACCGACACCAGCATCGGCTCCTCAACGAACGGCTCCAGGCCATGGGTTATCCGACCGCGCGGATCGACCGCCACGTCGCACGCCTGATCAAGCTATTGGAGCGGCGCTTTTCGCCAGAAATGCGGCTGTCGATGACCTCTGCATTGGAGCACTACACCGCGACGCTCGCTGAAATCATTCTCACCAGCGATGACGCCCAGAAGCTCATCGGACAGACAGAGGTTCGACCGATTCTGCTGTGGCATGCGTTCGAGGAGTCGGAGCACAAAGCCGTCGCCTTCGACGCCTATCGGCTGATTGGAGGCACCGAGCGCACCCGCGTACGGGGCATGCGGATCGCCTCTGCAATTCTGTTCGGCGAACTCATTCTGCAGACTGCGCTTTCGATGGCCTCTGACAAGGCCTCGTATAACCCGGTCACGTTGGTGCGTAGCCTACATCGCTTCAGTCGCACCCCGATGTTCACCGCCGATGCGCTGCAGCGATTCCGTTCGTACAACCGCCCCGGCTTCCACCCTGATGATTGGGACAGTGCCGCGGTCCTGGAGCGATGGAGCAAGGAACTGTTCGACCAAGACGGCTCACAGAAGGTCATCGCTCAGCCTGGGTAGCAAAAGTGCGTGAGGAGGGCGACGCAGAAAGACACTGTTTCTGCGTCGTTCCTCCAAACAAACGACAGCGCGCCTGTCGTCACGGATTGGATGCCCGGTGGCGGGTCAAGGCGACAGTCATACAGACAAATGCAGTCGGCCTCGAAACTCACGGAAAGGTTAAGCCTCAGCCGCTGACGACGTAGCGTTGAGCCAAGGTTTCAGCCAGTCGGCTAGTGTGCGCGACCACTTCCTTTTCGGTCACCGCAAGCAAACCGGAGTGCCAGGCCGTGATGACTTCGACGAACCCCCCCACCGCAACCAAAGTGTCCATACGAAGGGCCGTCTCGTCGGCGTCTTCTCTGAGATGTGGCCGGCTTGCCTCGACGACCAACTGCGTTGCCTCCTGCAGCGCCACAGCGCGGCGATCTTGCAGCGGTGAGCTACCTACATGCTGAGCGAGGAGGATGTGCGCCCGGCCAGGATCGCGTGCGATCCGGTCAACCACGATGGCGATCGCCGCGGTGATGGTTTCGATCGGCGGCCGATCCACACGCTCGTCGAAGAGCGCGGAAACCTCGCCGAGCATGTCATTGCGAACGCCATCCCACGCTGCGACGAGAAGATCCTCGCGCGTCTTGAAGTCCTCGTAGAAGTATCGATCGTTGAGCCCTGTCCGGGCGCAAACGCCGCGCATAGTCACTGCGGCCCAACCGCTCTCACTCCAAATCTCGGTCGCAGCCTCGATCAATTGCTGCCGTCGCTCTGCTCGACGCTCAGCACCGGTCCGACCACCCCAGACCTTGCTTCTCGACCTCACCTCACCATCTTGACAAAACGTCGGGCTCACGCCCAAACTGGTGGCATGCGACCCCAATGGTGGCTGATGCCCCCAAATGAATATCCTCCCGCACCGGAAATCAGTGTCGCGATCCAAAGGGCAAGCAGATGAGGTTCTTGCCGTTCGGTAATTCACCAGGTAGAACCCACCGCGCCCACGCAGTAGTCACAGGCGCAGGGAGCGGTATCGGCCGCGCGTTCGCCGTTGAGCTTGCTCGCAGAGGTGGACGTGTTGTGTGTGCGGACAAAGACCCCATCACTGCGAAGGAGTCGGCCGAGATGGTGAGGCAGGCCGGCGGCGAGGGTTTCGACGTCGTATGCGACGTCACCGAACTTGAGCAGGTCCGTAACCTCGCTGATGCCAGTGAAGACTGGTTCGGCAAGGCGGCGAGTCTGGTGATCAACAACGCCGGAATCGGTGCCGGCGGCAATCGCATCGGCGATACGTCGGTCGAGGACTGGAACGCTGCGATTTCTGTCAACCTTTGGGGTGTTATCTACGGTTGCGAGACTTTTGTTCCTCGCCTCCGGAGCAACGGCCGGGGCGGAGTGATCAATGTGGCGTCCGCCGCAAGTTTCGGCTCGGCGCCCCGAATGGGCGCATACAACGTGAGTAAGGCCGGCGTGCTCGCTCTGTCCGAGACATTGGCGGCCGAACTCAGCGGTACCAACGTCAACGTCACAGTGCTTTGCCCCACCTTCGTCAAGACGAACATCGCCAATAATCCTCAGATTGAGGAGTCGGCGGCGAGACTCGCGACCAACCTGATGAGGTGGACCGGCATTTCGCCGGATCAAGTGGCTCGAACGACTCTGAACGCGCACGATCGCGGACAAATCTATGTCGTGCCCCAACTGGACGCGAAAATTTTGTGGCAACTGAAAAGAGCTTTACCCGGTCCGTTTACGCGCGCGTTGGGGCTGGTGGAGCGCATGGCCTCGTGGAACGATCCAGCCGACCAGAGGGAGCAGTGAAATGGCGTTCGCATATAGCGACATGCTCGAGACGATCAAGAACAAGCAATGGGCTCTCGCCGATATCGATTGGGACGCCCCTGGTGCGGAGTTGATCACCGACGAACAGCGTCCCAAACTCAAGCAATTCATGTCCGACGTGGTGTGGATTGAGCATGTCGGAGCGCGCGCCTTTGCTGCGATGGCCCCGAAGGCGCCCTTCGAAGCGCTCGGAGACATTTACCGTTACTTTCACGCCGAGGAGCAGCGTCACGCCAACGCCGAACTTGCTCTGATGCGTCGCTGGGGCATGATCGAGGAAGGCGAAAAGCCTGTACCGAATAAGAACATCCGTCTCGTGATCGAGTGGCTAGATCGGTACGCTGAGGCTCTTCCCCTGACTGTCATCGGCGCCGCGATTCCCGCACTGGAGACCGCGCTGGACGGGGCCCTGCTGAAATTTCTCCTTGATGAGGTCGACGACCCAATTTGCGGGGAAGTATTCAATAAGGTCAACAGCGACGAATCGCGGCACCTTGCAGTAGGTTTTCAAGTCCTGAATGACCTCGGCGCCAGTCCCATGCGAATCCATGCAATCCAAACGGTCGGCGCTGTGATGGACCCCCGTATTCTCACTGGCGCGTTGCTGTATATACCGCTTCTCACGCGCATGTTGATGAATCTCAACGCGATGGGGCTATCCGAAGAGAAGCTGTACAACGCGGTGACGCGATATGGCAATGTCGGGGACCGCAGTGAGCACACGCGGAGGGTGCCTGGATATCACATCTTGAAGGCCCACATGTCCTCCTCGATCAAGCGGTCCCAACCCCTTCACTTCGTTTCCCAGCGCTTAGGCAATGCGATCGACATCTTCCCCGTGCAAGTACTCGGGCGACCGCCTTCATGGACGGATGAACTGACCTATGAACCGGTCGCTAAATGACGGACACGGTAACGACTTTGATCGTCGGCGCCGGCTTCGCGGGTATCGGTACGGCGATGAGAATGCTTCAAGCGGGCATTAACGACTTTGTCATCTTGGAGCGATCACATCGCATCGGGGGCACCTGGCGTGACAACACTTACCCCGGCGCCGCCTGCGACATTCCGTCATTGCTGTACTCCTACTCGTTCGAGCCGAACCCAGGCTGGACTCGCGCATACTCGGGGAGCGCAGAGATCCTCGCCTATATCGACGCGATTGTCGCGAAATACGATCTTGGGAGGTTCATTCATTTCGGTGCGGACGTGAGTGCACTGGAATTCGACGAGGATGCCGGAGAGTGGGTTGTCGACACGACCGGCGGCAGGCGGTATAGGGGCCGTTCAGTCGTGATGGCTAGCGGACCACTTGCTGACGCCAGTTTCCCGGATATTCGTGGCATCGAGTCGTACGAGGGGAAAAAGATTCACAGTGCTCGGTGGGACCACTCCTATGACATGAGCGGTAAGAGGGTGGCGGTTATCGGGACCGGGGCGAGCGCTGTGCAGATCGTTCCCGAATTGGTCCAGTTGGCGGCGTCGGTCAAGGTGTTTCAGAGGACGCCCGGCTGGGTCCTACCGAGGGTGAATTTCCGGCATCCGGCCTGGGCGCGTTCGACTTTCAAGCGCATGCCGGCAACCGAACAGGCCCTACGAGGTGCGTGGTTCTGGGCGCATGAGGTCATGGCCGTGGGCATGGTTTGGGATACCGCTGCCACATCTGTCATCCAAGCGGCCGCGAAGGCGAATCTGCGTCGGCAGGTGAAGGATACCTGGTTGAGACGTCAGCTAACACCGCAGTTCAGACCTGGGTGCAAACGCATGCTTATGACTAACGACTATTACCCTGCTCTCCAGGCCGATAACTGCAAACTCGTCAGCTGGCCGATCGCCACACTGGCTCCGAACGGAATTCGAACCGCCGACGGCATCGAGCATGAGGTGGACTGCATAGTATTCGCGACAGGCTTCGATGTGTGTAAACGCGGTACGCCATTTCCGATCCGAGGGCGCGACGGACGAAAACTCGAAGACGCGTGGTCTGAGGGGAGATTTGCCTACAAGAGCGTGAGTGTGGCCGGCTATCCGAATTTGTTCTTCACTTTCGGGCCTAATTCCGGTCCTGGCCACAACTCTGCCCTTCTATATATGGAGGCAGCAATCGATTACATCGTAAAAGCGATCGAGCTCTTGCGCGACGAAGGTAACGGAGTCCATACCCTGGATGTGAAAGAGGGTAGCCAAAACGCGTACCACTCCAATATTCAGCGGCGGTTACGACGCACGACATGGAACTCGGGTTGCAGCAGCTGGTATTTAACGGAGGACGGCTATAACGGCACGATGTATCCGGGCTTTGCGACTCAGTTCACCAGGGAACTGTCCCGTCTGGATATGCGGGATTACGACATCACTCGGCGTGACGATGCTGACCTGAAGTTGACACAAACACGCTGAACTGCAGCAGCGGATAGGGTAAACATCAAAGCGCACGTGAGGAAGTAATGGGTTCTGAGTCTGGGCAGCACTACAAAATTGTAATAGTCGGAGCCGGGTTTTCTGGGATTGGTACAGCCATCAGCCTGTTGAAGGCCGGATTTGCGGACTTTCTTATAGTCGATGACGCCGATGGCGTCGGCGGCACATGGCACTGGAATACGTATCCGGGAATAGCGGTCGATATTCCGTCCTATAGTTACCAGTTCTCTTATGAGATGCGAACATCCTGGTCACGTACTTACGCTCACGGGGATGAGTTGAAGGCTTATGCAGAGCGGTGTGTAGAAAAATACGGACTCCAAAATTACATCCGGTTCAACACGACTGTGGACGAAGCCTGTTTCGACGAAGGCGCCGCACTATGGCGGCTGAGCTGCTCCTCTGGTCAGAATCTGACCGCGCGTTTTGTGATAAATTGCTCTGGCGTTCTCAGTCGGCCGAAGTGGCCTGATATTCCAGGAGTGCGCGACTTCGCCGGCGTGACGCTGCATACGGCCAGATGGGACCACACGAAAGATCTCACCGGTAAGCGGGTGGCGGTGATCGGGACTGGGGCATCTGCGGTGCAGCTGATTCCCGAAATCGCGAAGATCGCATCAAGTCTGACGGTCTTCCAGCGAACGCCGATTTACTGCTTGCCGAAGCCGGATTTCTCCATACCGAGCTGGGCCGCGACAGTGATGCGGTTGGTGCCAGGGGCACAACTGATGACGCGCACTGCGAGTCAGGCGTTCGTCGAGTTCACATTTCCAATCGCAGCTCATTTTCACTCGTTGATCCCTGTGTCGGACCTCATGGAAGAGGCGGCGAAACGCTATATGCGTCGGGCGGTCGACGATCCGGTGACTCGAGACCAACTCATTCCTCGCTATTCGTTGGGTTGTAAGCGACCGAGTTTCCACAATTCCTATCTCGCAACGTACAACCGTCGCAATGTTTCGCTCGAGACCAGCGGCATCACCCATGTCGACCATGCCTCGGTTCACACGGAAGATGGCAAGAGTTATCCGATCGATGTCATGGTCTTGGCCACCGGGTTCAAAGTGATGGAGTCGGGCAATATGCCGACTTATGTGCTGAAGGGACGCGGTGGAGTGGAGCAGTCTGCCTGGTGGGATGAGCACCGCCTCCAAGCCTTCGAGGGTGTGAGCGTCCCAGGGTTCCCGAATCACTTCAATATCTTCGGTCCCTATGGTTACAACGGCTCCTCCTACTTCACACTCATCGAGGCGCAAAGTCGGCATATCGTCCGCTGTCTTCGTCGTGCGCGCACGCTGAAGGCTGATTACGTAGAGGTCAGACAGCAGGCGAACGACCGCTACTTCGCTGACATGGTTAACCGCCGACATCGACAGGTTTTCTGGCAGCCGAGCTGTTCCAATGCCAACAGTTACTATTTCGACAAACACGGCGATGTTCCGTTGCGTCCGTCAACGACCCTGGAGACTTACTGGCGTAGCCGCACCTTCCGGCTCTCCGATTACCGATTTGAACGTCGCGCAGAATCCGTGGGCGCACGGTGACCGACACTGATGCGACGGACCGGCGCCCCAGTCTTGCAAGTCATTTCGTGGCAATGACTTCGCGAAACACACTGCGTCCGCTGTCGCAACTCATCCCGTCGAACGCCCACGGCCTCGCGGTGATGGATCGCGTACTCCGGATGGCGCTTGTGGGATCGCGGCCCCGCCGAAGCGTGGCGGTTCGCACAATAGATACCGAGTTCGCCGGGAATCAGATACGCGGGGATTGGATCACTTCTCCTGCAGTCGATCCACACGCGGTTCCGTTGCTCTACATTCATGGCGGCGCCTACTCCATGTGCTCACCGGCTACCCACCGCGGCCTGCTCGGTGAACTTGCCTCCGCGAGCGGTCGGCCCATCTTTGCGGTGAGGTATCGGCTAGCTCCACGCTATCCCTTTCCCGCTGCCGCCGACGATGCACTGAACGCATACCGCTGGCTCGTCACAGGGCAGCCTTCGGCTTCCGGCGAACGCGGTGTTGCGGTGGCCGGGGACTCGGCGGGCGGCCAGCTCACGATGGCCACCGCCCTTGGCGCACGTAGTGACGGACTTCCGCTGCCGGATTCGATGCTTCTCATGTCTCCGGTCCTGGATCTGACATGTGAACTCGCGAGGGCACGCGAACTTCGCCGCCGTGATCCTTTCGCCTCTGCTCGGTCCGCGGCCCGCGCTCTTGACCTGTACGTGGCTGGTGCAGATCACCGCAATGAGCGAATCAGCGTGCTCGACGCAGACCTCAGGTCCATGCCACCGATCCTGATTCAGGTAGGCGGAAGAGAAATGTTGATCGATGACTCGAGGCATCTTGCCGACCGCCTCCGATCGGCCGGATCAAGCGTTGAGATACAGGTGTACCGGGGACAGATCCACGTGTTCCAAGCCATGTTCCGAATCCTGCCCGAGGCTCGTGAGGCGATCCACCGCGCTGGAAACTTCCTGAAAGCTTCGGCCCACCGGTGAAAGTGTTGGGACCGTGGATGCTCCACTGCCACCGCGCCATCAACTGCTTCTTAGCTGTCTCATGACAGGCGGCTTTGCGAGGGATCCTCGAGGACACGATCCGTCGATAGTGATCATCGGGGCCGGCGTCGCGGGTATCGCCATGGCCCATCAGCTGAAGAGGGACGGATTCACCAACTTCACCATGGTGGAAAAGGCTGCAGACATCGGCGGCGTCTGGCGCGACAACACCTATCCAGGAGCGGCTTGCGACGTGCCGTCAGCGTTGTACTCACTCTCGGACAAGCCCAACACTCGTTGGTCGAGACGTTATGCAGAACAGCCCGAGATACTCCAATATCTTCGCCGACTCGTCCTGGCCGACGGAATGGACCTGCAGCTGCGCACGCGGACCGAAGTCGTCGAGATGACCTTCGATGAACAGGCCGGCCGTTGGCGTTTGGTGACCGAATCCAGCGAGACGATCTGGTGCGATGTCGTGATTTCGGCCGTGGGGCAGCTCTCGCGACCTCATACGCCGAATATTGCCGGCGAAGACACCTTCGAGGGGCCGCGTTTTCATTCGGCGCGTTGGGACCATTCGGTATCGCTGCGCGGCAAGGAAGTAGCCGTCATCGGGACAGGCGCAAGCGCGATACAGTTTGTGCCATGGATCGCACACGAGGCACAGCGCGTAACGCTGTATCAGCGCACGGCGCCTTGGATTTTGCCGAAGTGGGACAGCAGGTACGGACGTCTTCACCAACAGCTGATTAAGGTTCTGCCGCTGTGGCCGCGTCTTGAGCGTTTCGCGGTATGGCTGATTTTTGAAGTGCTCGCAGTGACGTTGGTCGACGCGAAGCCCTTGTCACGCATTCTCGGCGCGGTCGCCCGCTACCACCTCCATCGGCAGGTTGCCGATCCAATGCTGCGCCGGCAACTCACGCCATCAGATGCGCCGGGGTGCAAGCGGGTGTTGTTCTCGAATGATTACTACCCCGCGATTGCCAACGGTGAAGTCTCGTTGGTGACCAACGCGGTTGCGAAGCTTTGCGACAAGGGAGTCGTGACCGACGATGGCGTACTCCACCACGCGGACGTCGTCATTTACGGAACAGGTTTCCGCGCTACCGACTTCCTCGCCCCGATGCGTGTTCGCGGCTGGGGCGGAGTGACTCTGGACGAGGTGTGGGGGACGCAGGCGCACGCATACCTGGGCATTACAGTCCCGATGTTCCCGAATCTCTTTCTCCTCTATGGCCCGAACACGAACGTCGGTTCCGGGTCGATCATTTACATGATCGAGTCTCAGGTCCGCTATGTCGGTGCCCTCATCAAGATTTTGGCGAGTGCCCCAGGGCGTACGGTCGACGTCAGGCCAGACATCGAGCAAAGCTACAACACACGATTGGGCCGGCGGCTGCGAAGGTCGGTGTGGGCGCTTTGCGCGAGCTGGTACACGACCTCGAGTGGCGCGATCCCGACGAACTGGCCTGGGCCTACATTTGCCTACCGGATCCTCACCCGCAAACCACGCAATCACGATTATCTATTCAGGCACGTTGAACGCCTTCAGTTAGACGGCCCGAGTGAGAACGGCGCGAGGCTGCGCAGATGATCCGGGTCGCAGGCGGTGTCTAACATTTCACTGTTCATTGTTCGAATATTGACATTCAGCACATCTATGTAAACTGTTACCAGATACCCGTGCAGCAGAGCGCCCAGGAGGCATCGTGGCTAATCAGCTTCTCGCACTCACGCGTCACCCCAAGGAGCGGTTGACGTCTGTCCTGTTGGCGCCCGCCCCCCGCGTCGTCGATGACAAATGGCGACAGTGGAGTCGGGACTGGAGAGTCCGGGAACTTGCGCTGGCCCCCGCCGGATCTGGGCTGAGAGCCGTCCTAGGGGACGCTGGACTCCCGTTGCTGGGGCACACTGTCGACTACATCCGATTTGGTTCAGAATTCAGTCGGGAGCGTTACGAACGTTTGGGCTCGGTGTCGTGGATGGGCGCATTCGGTACCAAAATGGTGGTCATCGCCGGTCCAGACGCAACGCGTGAGGCGTTCACAAGCGAAGCCAAGGCCTTTTCTCAGGATGGCTGGTCCTTCTTGATCGATGCTTTCTTCCATCGCGGGTTGATGCTCATGAGCTTCGACGAACATTTGATGCACCGGCGCATCATGCAGGAGGCGTTCACGCGTCCTCGCCTGACCGGATATGTCGGGCAGGTGGCCCCGTGCGTTCGCGCAGCCGTGCCCGCGTGGCCGACCGGTCCGTCGGTCCGGATCTACCCGTTGTTGAAGAATCTCACCCTCGATATTGCCACGGATGTCTTCATGGGTGGCCGCGGCAAGGACGAGAGCGCTGCTGTCAACGAGGCGTTCATTTCCACTGTTCGCGCGGCGAGTTCCTTTGTGCGAGTTCCACTCCCGGGCACCAGGTTCCGCGCCGGCGTGCATGGGCGGCGCGTGTTGGAGGACTACTTCTCCCGACACCTGCCGGCCGCGCGTGCAGGCGAGACCGACGATCTATTCGCCGCCCTATGCCAGGCGACCACGGAAGACGGTGAACGATTCTCCGACGAGGATGTGATCAACCACATGATCTTTCTCATGATGGCCGCCCATGATACCTCCACGATCACCACCACTGCTGTGACCTACTTCCTCGCTAAACATCCTGAGTGGCAGGAGAAGGCAGCGGCGGAGGCGCGGTCCTTCGGTGACGATTCGCCAGATATCGACGAACTGGAGCAGATGACGGTCCTCGATCTGATCCTCAAAGAAGCTCTGCGTCTGCTGGCGCCCGTTCCGCTGGTGATGCGCAAGACCGTCCGCGATGTCGCCATCGACGGCTATCACATCCCCCGTGAAACCTTGTGCGCAATCACACCCGCCGTAAATCACTTCGACCGCAGAATATGGAGCGACCCGGACCGTTTCGATCCGTCGCGCTTCGATGAGCCCCGGCGCGAGGACCAACAGCACCGATTCGCCTGGGTGCCGTTCGGCGGGGGGGCGCACAAATGCATTGGGATGCAGTTCGGCACACTCGAGGTGAAGGCAATCCTGCACCAGATGTTGCGTACCTACACTTGGACGGTCCCAAACGACTATCACGTGCGTTGGGACAACACCTCGCTGCCCATTCCCGTGGACGGACTGCCTGTGACGTTGCGGCACCGATGAGCGGTGAGAACTCGCCTTACCTGGAGCCCACGGAGTTCCTCGATTGGCAACATGAATCGGTACGCGACTTCGTTGCATCGGCGACCCGCGGCGCGGTCGACGACACCACGAAGGCCATAGCCATCTTCACTGCGGTCCGCGACTCGATTTGGTATGACCCCTACACCGTGACCGATGACCCGCATGCGTATCGCGCCAGCACCATCGCAACTGCAGACCGCGCTTACTGCGTCCCGAAGGCGGTGCTCTTGACGGCGGCCTGCCGAGCAGCAGGCATCCCAGCGCGGCTGGGGTTCGCCGATGTCCGAAACCACCTTCAGACCGAGACATTGCGTGAGCGGATGGGCGGTACCGACGTATTCGTCTACCACGGATACAGCCTCATGCATCTCTGCGGTGTCTGGGTCAAGGCAACTCCGGCGTTCAATCGCGAGCTATGCGCACGGTTCGGCGTCCCGCCAATTGATTTCGACGGGCGCACAGACGCCCTGCTGCACGGGTTCGCCGGTGACGGCACACAACACATGGAATATCTGAGGGATCGAGGCGCCTTCGACGATCTACCGCTGGCAGAGATCCTGCAAGCGCTCAGAACCCACTACGGGACGCTCATAGGCGATGCGAGTCGCCATCCAGACCTGTTCGCCTGAAGGGCCGATGCGAAATGCACAGCACGATGCAAGACGTCCAGCTCACAATCTCGGCAATTGTCCGCCATGCCGCCTCCATTCACGGAAACAGCGAGGTGATCACCCCCGACGGAACTGGATGCCGAAGTATGTCCTACCGTAGCGTCCTGGGGCGAGCGGGCCGACTTGCCAATGCGTTGCGCGGGCTGGGAATAACGGCAGATCAACGGGTGGCCACTTTTCAGTGGAGTAACCAAGAGCATCTCGAGGCCTACTGCGCGGTTCCCTCCATGGGCGCGGTGCTGCACACCCTCAACATTCGTTTGGCTCCAGAGCAACTCGCGTACATCGCCAACCATGCCAGCGATCAGATCATCCTGGTGGATGCGTCGGTTGCGCCATTGTTGGCTAGTGCGCTACCAGCGATGGAGTCGGTGCATACGGTCATCGCCACCGGGGGCGGCGACCTCGCTCCGCTGCAGCGATGCGGGAAGACGGTGTTGCGTTACGAGGAGATCCTGGCGCAGCAACCGGAGACTTTCGATTGGCCCGAGATCGATGAGCGTTCCGCCGCGGCCATGTGCTACACCAGCGGGACTACTGGAAATCCCAAAGGTGTTGTCTACAGCCACCGTTCGACCTACCTACATGCACTGACCGCCTGCACGTCGAACGCCCTGGCAGTGAGCGAGGCCGACCGTATCCTGGCCATTGTCCCGATGTTTCACGCCAATGCGTGGGGACTGATCTACGCGGCGTTGATGTCTGGTGCGGACTTGGTATTACCCGATCGCCATCTGCAGGCCGCGCCGCTGGTGTCGATCATCGAAGAGACTCAGCCGACTATCGCCGGTGCAGTGCCGACGATCTGGAACGATGTCGATCGATACCTGGAATCGAATCCCGCCCGGGATATCTCCTCACTTCGGCTGGTTGCCTGCGGGGGATCGGCAGTCCCCGTCTCGCTGATGCGGGCATTCGAAGACAAGTACAACGTGCCTATCGTGCAGGCATGGGGCATGACCGAAACCTCGCCGCTGGCTACCGTCGCACGCGCAGCGCACGGAGTAGGCGAGACCCGTGCGTGGGAGATGCGCGAAAGCCAGGGTCGGCCGATGTGCGGTGTCGAGATCCGGTTGCGTGACGACCATAAGAAGACCGTGCCGTGGGACGGTCGATCAGTGGGTGAAATACAGGCGCGGGGCCCGTGGATCACCGGCGCCTACTTCGGCGAAAATGATCCGGACAAGTTCGACGGAGGGTGGCTGCGCACCGGCGACGTCGGCCGGATCGACCCAGACGGGTATCTCACGCTGACCGATCGTGCGAAGGACGTCATCAAGTCAGGTGGAGAATGGATCTCCTCAGTCGAGCTGGAAAACACGCTGATTGGTCACCCGGCGATCTACGAGGCTGCGGTGGTGGCAGTTCCCGACGACAAATGGCAGGAAAGACCGCTCGCCCTGGTCGTGGTTCACCGTGGAGCCGAGGTCGACATCGACCGACTGCGCGCGTTTCTGTTGGACAAGGTCGCCAAGTGGTGGATCCCGGAGCGGTGGAGCTTCGTGTCTGAGATTCCCCGAACAAGCGTCGGAAAATACGACAAGAAGGCCATACGCGCGCGTCACTCCGCCGGCGAGTATCAGATCGAAACGTCCTAAGAAATCAAACCCATTGATATTGAACAGCCGAGAGGGAATCCTGTGACAGCATCAATTTCTCCCTGGATGAGCGCCGAATTGCTCGAGCTTCGTGACCTTGCCGCGAAGTTCTTCTCGACCGAATTGGCACCACATGCGCAACGTTTCGCAGACCAGCACCAAGTTGACCGAGAATTGTGGCACAAAGCCGGCGAACTAGGCCTGCTCTGCATGTCCATACCCGAAGAATACGGCGGGGGAGGCGGCACATTCGCGCACGAAGCCGTCGTACTCGAAGAGCAAGCCCGAGTCGGGGACAGCTCATGGGGCGCAGGGCTGCACAGCGGAATCGTCGCGCACTACATCCTCCAGTATGCGGCCGAAGAACTACGGAGGCAGTGGCTGCCCAAGATGGCCTCAGGCGAAATGATCGGTGCTATCGCCATGACGGAGCCAGGGACCGGTTCTGATCTGCAGAGTGTCAAGACCAAAGCAATTCTTGACGGTGACGAGTACGTGATCACCGGCGCAAAGACCTTCATCACCAACGGTCAGCAAGCCGACCTGATCATCGTCGTCGCCAAGACAGATCCAAGTCAGGGCGCCGCCGGCATCTCGCTGATCGTCGCCGAAGCCGATCGACCCGGATTCCGGCGCGGCAAGGTCCTCGACAAAATCGGCCAACGCGGACAAGACACCTCCGAGTTGTTCTTCGACGACGTAAGAGTTCCCCGCTCGCACCTCCTGGGCGAGACCGAGGGTCAGGGTTTCATTCAGCTGATGACGCAGCTACCTCAAGAGCGGCTCATCGTCGCGGTTGGGGCGGTCGCGGCGATGGAACTTGCCGTGGAGCAGACACTCAAATACACCCGTGAGCGGGAAGCGTTCGGACGGCCCGTCTTCGGCTTCCAGAACACGAAATTCATCTTGGCCGAAGCTGCAACCGAAACGCGCATCGCACGAGTATTTTTGGACTACTGCATCGACCTACACCTCGCGGGCCAACTCGACGTCCAGACCGTCGCCATGGCGAAATGGTGGACCACTGAGCGAGCGATGAAGGTGCTCGATGACTGTTTGCAGCTCCACGGCGGATATGGGTACATGACCGAGTATCCCATCTCGAGATTGTGGGTGGACCAGCGCGTGCAGAAAATCTACGCCGGCACAAATGAGGTGATGAAGGAAATCATCTCGCGTTCCCTATGACCCTGAACGATTTGCCACCTGCACATTACTCACCTGTGAGGGTGATGGCATCGACAGTGGTGCCGTATCGCCACGAAATGGGTGGACATTGCGGATCGGGTGCCCTTCGGGAGTTGATACCAGATGCTCCTATCTTCAGGCAATGAGTTCTTCAGGCAATGAGTTCGTTGGTTCTTCTGCTGGGTTGGCGGAGGGCGTGGTAGATCTCGCGGGCGATGTACGCTTGATGCAGCGCATGATCTCGTTCTTGGTTTTGCCTTCGGCCAGGCGGTGAACGAAGTAGTCGCGGGTGGGCTGGTGACGGTGCATGCGCACCACCAGGATGACGTGCAGGGCACGGTTGGCGTCGCGATTGCCTCCCCAATTGAGCCGGTGGCGGATCGTTTTGCCGCTGGAGGCTTCCAGTGGGCTGACCCCGCAGAGTTTGGCGAAAGCGGCGTCGCTGCCGATCCGAGCGGGGTTGTCGCCGAGGGCGGTCAGCAGGGTGGCAGCGGTGTCGGGCCCGACGCTGTAGCTCGGGTGCGGCGGTGGCGGTGATGGTGTCGACGTGGCGTTCGAGTCGGGCGGCTGCGGTGTCGAGCTGGTGGCAACGTGCCGCCATCGACTTGATAGCAGTAAAGAAAGTTCTCACATCGCAGGCCAGCGGCGGTCAGGCGGGCGTTGGTCGCGCCTGCTGCCCGCGCCGTCTCGATGCGGCGAGGAGCGAGGACAGTCCTGGCTTGTCGTGGTGCCAGGATGCCGTGGCCGTTGAGATGTACAGCGCTCGTCGTCGTGTGCAAGCTTGTGTGGCGGCGGACGGAGGGCGAAGCGTAGCGAGCGGCGCGGACGGGAGCGCCAGCGGACGGGAGCAGAGGGAGCGTAGCGAAGCCCGCAGGTAGCCGCCGGTTCCTCGCGGGCTATGGCGGCCCGGGCTCCGCTGAGCATCAGTTGCGGGTCTGCGCCATGGCGATGGGACTCGTAGGATGGCGGTTGTGAGCGGGATGCTGGCGCAGCGTGCACGGCGAGAGGCCGAGACGCGACTGGTGGGGCAGCTGCGGCGGTTGGCGCATGTGCGGGGTGTCGCGACGACTGCCGAGCGGCTGAGTCGGCGGTTCGATGCCCAGACAGCGGACTCTTTGGTGGCAGCGGCGTGGCTGCACGATATCGGCTACGCACCGTCGTTGCGCCGGACCGGGTTTCATCCGCTCGATGGCGCAGAGTTTGCCCGGGCGGCGGGTTTTCGGGAGCTGGTCGCCTCCCTGGTGGCGTTCCATACTGGGGCGCACGCGGAAGCTGCCGAGCGCGGCTTGTCAGGTTTAGCGGCGTTCAGCGATCCGCCCAGCGATGTTCTGGATGTGTTGACCTTTTGCGATCTGACGACCGGGCCGGACGGGGCGCCGGTATCACCGCGAGATCGATTGATCGAGGTGTTGGGCCGCTATGGACCCGAGGACCCGGTGCACCGCGCGGTCGACGCGGGGCGCGACGAACTGTTGGCGGCGGTCCGACGGGTACGCGATTGGCTGTAAACCCAGCCGGTTAGCCGAGGTAGGGGCTGTCGCGGTGTTGCAGGTAGTGCTCGATGCGCAGTCGCATCGACGGGTGCATGTCCAGATTGGGGATGTCGTCGGGATCGGTCCAGGCGATGTCGGTGCTTTCGTGATCGATGGCCAGGGTACCGCCGAGCACCTTGGTGGTGAAGGACAGAGAGAACTGTTGGCGGACTTCGCCATCGGTGAACGCGACGACATGCTGCGGGTTGGTGTAGACACCGACAAGGCCGGTGACTTCAATGTCGAGCCCGGTTTCCTCTTTGACTTCCCGGACGGCGGTGTCGGCAATCGTTTCGCCGATGTCGTGTCCGCCGCCGGGTAGCGCCCACAGGGTGTTGTCGCGGCGTTTGATCAGCAGGATACGACCCTGTTCGTCGGTGACGATGGCCGAGGCTGACGGAACGACGCTGTTGGGCAGCGGGGCGTTGGGGTCGTTGTAGTAGTCGGTTCGCATAGGGTTCAGCCTTTCGCGCTGAGCGGTCTGGCGCGATCCCAGACCTGGGTGAAAGCGTCTTCGAGGGTGGCCCAGAGCCGTGGTTCGTGGTGGCGCGACAGCACAAGCACGGGGTTGTTGCGCCCGGGTGAGCCGTAGATGTGGAAGTTGACGATCATGGCGTCGTCGACCCGGAAGATCGACGTGTAGAGCGTGGTGTCGTGGGTGCGGATATCCAGCCCCGGGGTATCGGCATGCGGGGCGAGCAACTCCACGGACGTGCGGCAGCGGGCGATGACGGCCTCGCCGATGCCTTCCTCCTTGCCGCGCAGGATCGTGGTGGCAGTGTCAGGATCCCCGACGAGAAACCGCACCGCCACACCGCGGGCGGCGGCGTCGAGCAGAATGTCGAGGAAGCCGTCGAGGGTGTCAAACAGGAACGTGGCCGCCAGGACGAGGATGTCGATGCCGGTGGTGGCGTCGCCGAAATGCTGCTGCCACGTCGTGATCGGCAGCTGGGTGCGGCTGGCATACAGCGTCGCGGTGAACGGACCACCCAGCGACGTCGTCGCCAGCGCGCTCGCGGTAGGGGCAGGATACTGGTTGGGCCACAGGTTGTGCGGTGTGCAGCCAAGCAGCTTAGCGGCGCGGCGGGCGTTGTCCTCGCGGACGTTGTAGTCGATGTTGGCCAGCCAGCGGCGCACCGTCTTGATATCCACGCCCACCGCAGTGGCGAACCTCTGTGGGGAGAGTCCCTTGGCGTGCAGCCGTTGGGTGAGGCGATCGTTGGGGATCGTGGCGGCCTCGGCGTCGCCGTCCTGATCGCCCGTCGTCTCAGCGCACATCTTTCCGTGTCATCCCTGTCCATCCTCAGCGCGTGGTTCCTAGTTTGCCATGCGACTGCCGCCGCCCCGCGGCGGTGATGCCCGTCCGATGCCCACGGGCATGTCCCTGTCGTGTCCGAAATGTCTGCGGCAGTGTCGGCAATGCCTGCCAACGTCCCTCGCTACGTCCGCGATGTCCACGTGAACTGAGCCCAGCGCCGCAACGGGGCGCAAACAGATCACGAAAGGAACAGCGGGACAATGCGTTTAAGAATCGACACATCAGGCACACGGTTCATCGTCACCCGAGCGGCCGAGCCGCGGCTGAACTTCGAGACCGGCAGCCCAAAAGTGGACACCGCCACCGGCGTGCCACTGTATGCCGCGCAGCTGTTGGCGTTGGATGACACCGGTGGTGAAGTGCTCAACGTCACCGTCGCCGGGGATCCGAAAGTGACAGTCACCCAACCTGTTTCAGTCGCGGGTCTGGTTGCTATCCCTTGGGCTCAAGGTGATCGCAGCGGCGTGGCGTTCCGTGCCGACGCCATCACCCCCACCAACCCCGCGGCTGCGCCGAGCGATCAAGCGTCCCGCGCGCAGAAATAACCCCATTTGCTGGGGCGCGGCGCTCGTGGGTGTCGCGCCCCAGCACGTGAGCTGCTATCGACCATTCACTCACCAGAGGGACGCTTGTCATGGCATCAAACTACAAAAACAGCAAGAACTCTCAATCCAACGACGACGACTGGATCACCGACCTCATCCTCTCACTGTTCAAAGCGGCCGGGTATCTGCTGTGGTGGGCGGTCCTGTTCCCGGCCATCAGCATCCCGATCATCGCCAGCGTGGCGATGGCCATTACCCATGGCTCACGCGCGGGTCTGATCATCGGTATTGCTTTCGCTGCCGCGTATGCGGGCTGGGCGTGGCTGGACCCGCGATCGTTTCACGGATGGGTCACCGAGCCGGTGCGGCGGCGCTGGTTGACCTGGTC
Organism: Mycobacterium zoologicum; assembly: GCF_020181635.2. NCBI lineage: Bacteria > Bacillati > Actinomycetota > Actinomycetes > Mycobacteriales > Mycobacteriaceae > Mycobacterium > Mycobacterium zoologicum. Next base: position 30,727 of record NZ_JAYJJS010000011.1, read on the forward strand.
GCGCTACACCCGCACCTGGCAATCGGTGTGCACCCTGCACGGCCTGACCGCCACACTTGGCGAACGCACCTTGGTGCCGACCTTGCAGTCGGTGCGCATCGGCAAGACGACCGACGTCCTGGCGCTGCGAGTGGTCACCGGCCACTCCCTGGCTGATTGGCACAAGCAATCCGAGGCGCTAGCCGCCGCCTGGCGTGCCGACCGGATCGCCATCCGCGCGACCGCGCCCGGAGAGCTACGCATCACCCTGATGCGCGGCGACGTGCTGGCCGACCCGATTGCCCTGCCCATGCCCACGACGGCGACTGCGGTGGATGTGGGGTCGCTGCGGGTCGGGATCACCGAAACCCGCCACTGGTGGCACCTACCTCTGCTTGGCCACCACCTGCTCGTGGCTGGCGCGACCGGCGCGGGGAAAGGTTCAGTGTTGTGGTCACTGATCGCTGGCCTCGCCCCCGCCGTGAAAACCGGACAAGTGCGGCTCTGCGTCATCGACCCGAAAGGCGGCATGGAACTGGGCGCCGGAGCACCCATGTTCACGGTGTTCACCCACGACGCCACTGGCACCACCCTGTACCTGCTGCGGCAACTAGTGGAGGTGATGCACGCCCGCGCCAATCGGTTACGGGGCAAGACGCGCATGCACACCCCGACTCCGACTGAGCCGTTATTCGTGGTGGTGATCGATGAGATCGCCGCGCTGACTGCGTATGTGACCGACCGCAAGGTGCGCAGCGAAATTGAACAGCTGTTGGGCCTGCTGCTCTCCCAAGGCCGGGCCGTCGGCATTTCGGTGGTGGCAGCGGTGCAAGATCCGGCCAAAGACACCCTGCCGATGCGGCAGCTGTTTACCGTGCGAATCGGGTTGCGGTTGACCGAAGCCACCCAAACCACCATGGTTTTGGGCCAGGGCGCCCGCGACGCGGGGGCCGACTGCGATCACATCCCCGACACCACTCCCGGTGTGGGCTACATGATGATCGATGGCACGGCCCAACCGGTGCGGGTACGGGCATTTCACGTCGCCGACCACGACATCGCCACTCTGGCAGCACGATTCCGGCCACCTCGTGCCGCGACCCGAACCAACCAGTCCAACAGCGGGCGCACCGACACCGCCCGGGGTCAACGGTGACTACTGCAACGACAGCCCCCACGCTGGTGTTGCCCGGGGTTCCCGGCTCGATCGACACCAATGCGGTGGTGGATCAGATGGTGCGCCGCGCGTCCTCGACGGGGTTCGAATCGTGGTGGCGGCGCGCGGAATCTGTTGGCTTCTGCGCCCACCCCATCCAACTCAGAGGTACCGACGAGATAGGCCGCGATCGGGTGGTGTGGACACGGTGCAACAACCGCCGCGCACAGGTATGCCCATCGTGCTCAGACCTGTACGCCCGCGACACGTGGCAGCTCGTGCACGCTGGCACCGCCGGCGGCCACCACAACATCCCCGCAGCAGTGGCCGATCGTCCGCAGGTGTTCGTCACCCTCACCGCACCTAGCTACGGGCCTGTTCACGCCGCCGCGCGTGCAGGCGACAAGAAGCAGCGTGTGTGTCGCGACCACCACCACACTGGCGGCTACCGCCGATGCCCGCATGGGAAACCACTGTGGTGCAGCACAACCCACGGCGAAGGTGATATCTATGCGGGACAGCCGATCTGCGCGGACTGCTACGACTACACCGGGCATGTCCTGTTCACATGGCACCTGCCCGAACTGTGGCGACGCTTCACCATCACCCTGCGACGCACACTGCGCCGAGAGCTACGTGCTTCGGGCGCCGACCCGGATGCGGTGCAGGTCAGCTTCATCAAAGTCGTCGAACTGCAAGCCCGGCTCATCCCGCACATTCATGCCCTGATCCGCCTCGACCCGCCCGACAGCGATGACTCTGGCGGTCATGACTGGCATGCGCCCCTTGCGGCAACCGAACTGGCCACCATCATCCAACAGGCCGTTCGAACCGTGGCCGTGACGGTCACCGACTCATCCTCAAATACAGCGACACGCTCATCCTCAAATACAGCGACACGGGTGATCAGGTTCGGCACACAAGTCGACACCCAACCCATCGACAACCGGCACGCCGGCACGGACGGCTCTGCTGTGCAGGAGGATTCACCACACGGCGGGGTTCTTCCAGGCCGCCGCGTAGCTCGCTACCTCGCGAAATACGTCACCAAATCCTTAGCTGACGTCGGGATCAGCGCGCGACGCATCTCCACCGAGGCCATCGCTGACCTCGATGTCTGCGACCACGTTCGGGCGATCCTGACCGCCATCAGCCAACTCGCCGATAAGGGACTGGCCGGTGTCGGTCGGTGGCTGCACACCCTGGGCTACCGGGGCCACATCACCAGCAAATCCCGCCGCTATTCCACCACGATGACCGCGCTGCGCGAACGTCGCGCGGCCTGGACCCGTGAACAACGTTTAAAAAGCACTGCGCACCAACATGATCTCGGCCTCGACTCCACCGATGGCGATGATCTGGTGGCATGGGAATTCGATCGTGCCGGCCCCACCAGCCTCGGCGACCGGACCCTCATCTACTCCGCGGCCGTCCAACACATCCACACCCGCCGCATCGGACTGATCGAAGTCCGTGGCCAAGCCCGCAATCAACAATGGGATCCGCCAGGGGGAAGCGATGGCTGACAGGTCCCGAGCAGCACGTGCTCGCTCCGGGTGTGACGCTCGTCCCGATGCGCCGACGGTGTCAGAGGGGGGTGTTGAAATTGTTGTGCCCAACCAATATCGACTTCCGTCCGAGGCCAACCGCGCGCTGGTACACGTGATAATGGCTGTGCGGGACCGGATGCTTGGATCAGGGAGGGGAGTGGCGTGAGCCTGAGGTTCGCCTTCTATGGCCGAGTGAGCACGGAGGACGCTCAAGACCCGGAGGCGAGCCGCAGCTGGCAGAAGCGGCGTGCCATGGACCTGATCACTCCGCACGGCGGATTCATCGCCGCCGACTACTTCGATGTGGGACAGAGCCGTTCACTGCCGTGGAAGCGCAGGCCAGAGGCGTCACGTCTGCTTGCTGATGTCGCTTGTCGGGACCGTAGCTTTGATGCCGTAGTGATTGGGGAACCCGCCCGTGCGTTCTACGGGCCGCAGTTCGCGCTCACCTTCCCTGTCCTCACGCACTACGGAGTTGGCCTGTGGGTACCCGAGGTCGGCGGAGCGGTCGATCCCGGCTCCGAGGCACACGACCTGGTGATGACTCTGTTCGGCGGCATGAGCAAGGGAGAGCGCGCTCGAATCCAGATGCGCGTCCGTACGGCGATGTCAGCACTCGCGCACGACACCGCCAGATATCTCGGTGGTCGACCACCCTACGGTTACCGGCTCGTCGATGCCGGCCCGCATCCAAACCCTGCCAAGGCCAATCTTGGGCAGCGGCTTCACCGCCTCGAACCCGACCCCGCGACATCTTCGGTCGTCGAGCGGATCTACCGCATGTACGCCGACGGAGCGGGCCTGCGCTATATCGCGCAACGGCTCACCGACGATGGTGTACCGTCACCGAGCCAGTACGACCCGGCACGGAATCGGCATCGTGACCCACGAGGATGGTCCCATTCGGCGATCCGCGCGATACTCGACAACCCGGCGTACCGCGGTATCCGTGTTTGGGGCAAGCAGGAGAAATACGAGGTTCTGGTCAACCCCGATGATGTCGCTGCGGGGTATGAGACTCGTATGCGGTGGCGTGATGAGGCCGACTGGATCGCACCAGAACGCCGCACGCATGAAGCGCTGATCCGTGACGAACTAGCGCAGGCTGTTCGTCTTCGGATGCAGGCGCGGCGGGGTCCCGGTCTTGTTTGCAGCAGAGAGTCAACAGTGCCATATGCACTGCGTGGGCTGCTGTTCTGTGCCGCATGTGGACGGCGGATGCAGGGCGCTGCCCGCGCCGGGAAGCGAACAACACGCATCCTCTACCGTTGTGAGCTCGGTAAGTCGCGTTCGGTACCCGCGGACCTGAGTGATCACCCGCGCACCGTCTACCTCCGTGAAGATGAGGTGACTGCGCGACTTGACGAATGGATCGCCACCCTGGCCGATCCGGCCGACTTGGCACGCGGGCAAGACGCGGACCCGGTAGCAGGGGCTGGCTACGCGGCCTTGCGGCGCCAGCTCAGCGAGGCGAATGCGAAGGTTGCTGCTCTGGTTACCGCCGTGGAGTCTGGTGTGGCCGTTGAGGATTTGACTGTTGCATTGCGCCGCCGCACCGCCGAGCGCGACGAGCTGAAGGTCCGTCTTGAGCAAGCGGAGCGACCTCGCGTCATGACTGCCGCACAAATCAGCGAGTTGGTTGAGGAATTGGGCGGGCTGTCAGCAGTGCTTGGTGAGGCAACCGGGGCGGAACGCGCTCAGGTATACGCAAGCCTGGGCCTGCGCCTCGACTACGACCCGCATCTTCAGCGAGTCACGGCGACTGCCGACTTAAGTCGTGTCGCCGGACGTGTCCGAGGGGGGACTTGAACCCCCACGCCCGTTAATAGGGCACTAGCACCTCAAGCTAGCGCGTCTGCCATTCCGCCACTCGGACCTACCCGGCTCGGCCGGGCAGCTAAGGCTAACGGATGCCACTCGCCGACCCAAACCCAGCCCAGATGGTAGGAAAGGTAGCTGTGACGGCGATACCCGATCCTGTCGACGAGGTGGTCGAACTCGTCAGTGCCCTCATCCGTTTCGACACCAGCAATACCGGTGAGCCCGAGACCACCAAGGGCGAGGCCGACTGCGCGCTGTGGGTGGCCGCCCAACTCCAGGAAGTCGGCTACGACACCGAATACATCGAGTCCGGCGCACCGGGGCGCGGCAACGTCTTCGCCCGCCTCAACGGCAGCGACCCCGCCCGCGGCGCACTGCTGATCCACGGCCACCTCGATGTGGTGCCCGCCGAGGCCGCCGACTGGAGCGTGCACCCGTTCTCCGGTGCGGTCGAGGACGGCTACGTGTGGGGCCGCGGCGCGGTCGACATGAAGGACATGGTCGGCATGATGATCGCGGTGGCCCGCCACCTCAAGCAGGCCGGCATCGTGCCGCCGCGCGATCTGGTGTTCGCGTTCGTCGCCGACGAGGAGGCCGGCGGCGAATACGGCGCGCACTGGTTGGTGGAGAATCGGCCGGACCTGTTCGAGGGAGTCACCGAGGCGATCGGCGAGGTCGGCGGTTTCTCGTTGACGGTGCCGCGCCGCGACGGCGGGGAACGACGGCTGTATCTCATCGAGACGGCCGAGAAAGGCCTGTGCTGGATGCGGTTGCGGGCCACCGGCCGGGCCGGGCACGGCTCGATGATCAACGACGAGAACGCCGTCACCGCCGTGGCCGAGGCGGTGGCACGCCTGGGCCGCCACCAGTTCCCGATGGTGGTCACCGAGGCCGTGGCGCAGTTCCTGACCGCGGTCAGCGAGGAGACCGGATACGCCATCGACGTCGACTCCCCGGACCTGGAGGGGATGATCGAGAAGCTGGGGCCCATGGCTCGCATTCTCAACGCGACGCTGCGCGACACCGCCACCCCGACCATGCTGCGCGCCGGCTACAAGGCCAACGTGATCCCGGCGACGGCCGAAGCGGTGCTGGACTGCCGGGTGCTGCCGGGGCGCCAGGCCGCGTTCGAAGCCGAGGTGGACGAGCTGATCGGCCCGAACGTGACCCGGGAGTGGATCACCAACCTGCAGCCGGTCGAGACGACCTTCGACGGGGACCTGGTCGAGGCGATGAACGCCTCGCTGCTGGCCTGCGACCCCGAAGCGAGAACCGTTCCCTACATGATGTCCGGGGGCACAGACGCAAAAGCGTTCGTGCAGTTAGGGATTCGCTGCTTCGGGTTCACCCCGCTGCGGCTGCCGCCGGACCTCGACTTCGCCGCGTTGTTCCACGGTGTCGACGAGCGGGTGCCGGTGGACGCGCTGAAGTTCGGTACCCGCGTGCTGCATCACTTCCTGACACACTGTTGACATCCCCCCGATGAGAGGACCCTTCATGACTTCTGCCCCCGACCCCTACGCTGCGCTGCCGCAGCTGCCCACCTTCGCCCTGACCTCGTCGTCGGTCACCGACGGGCAGCCCCTGGCCGCCGCGCAGGTCAGCGGAATCATGGGCGCCGGGGGACAGGACGCCAGCCCGCAGCTGAGCTGGTCGGGATTCCCCGAGCAGACCCGCAGCTTCGCGGTAACCGTCTACGACCCGGACGCCCCCACCGCCTCCGGGTTCTGGCACTGGGCGGTGGCCAACCTGCCGGCCACCTGCACCGAGTTGCCGGAGGGCGTCGGCGACGGCAGCCTGCTGCCCGGTGACGCGCTGACCCTGGCCAACGATGCCGGGCTGCGCCGCTACGTCGGTGCCGCACCGCCGGCCGGCCACGGCCCGCACCGCTACTTCGTCGCGGTGCACGCCGTCGACGTCGAGAAGCTGGACCTGGCCGAGGACGCCAGCCCGGCCTATCTGGGCTTCAACCTGTTCATGCACGCGATCGCGCGTGCGGTGATCGTCGGCACCTACGAGCAGCACTGATCGCCGAGCGTGCAGTAAGGTCCGCCCCCACCTGGGCTTTTGCCGGACGCTTCTGCACGCTCGCGGGAGATGGGAGCGGGAGGGGAGGGGATCAACGAGCGGCGGAGCCGACCGCCTCGGACAGTGAGGCGAACCCGCCGTCGCGCAGCCGCTGCGCCAGGCCGTCGTGGATGCCCCTGGCCCACAGGCCGCCGCCGTAGATGAACCCGGTGTAGCCCTGCAGCAGCGAAGCGCCGGCGGTGATGCGCTCCCACGCGTCGTCGGCGGTCTCGATGCCGCCGACGCTGATCAGCACCAGCCGGTCACCGACGCGGGCATACAACCGGCGCAGCACCTCCAGCGCGCGGCGCGCCACCGGGGGCCCGGAGATGCCGCCGGCCCCCAGTTCGGCGACTCCCGGGGTGACCAGCCCGTCGCGTGACACGGTGGTGTTGGTGGCCACGATCCCGGCCAGCCCCAACTCCACCGACAGGTCGGCGACGGCGTCCAGGTCGTCGTCGGCCAGATCGGGTGCGATCTTGACCAGCACCGGCACGGTGGTTTCGGCGCGCACCGCGGCCAGGATGGGCCGCAGCTGCTCGACGGCCTGCAGGTCGCGCAGGCCCGGGGTGTTCGGTGAGCTGACGTTGACCACCAGATACGACGCCAGTGGCCCCAGCAGCCGGGCGCTGGCGCGGTAGTCGTCGACAGCGTCTTCGGGCGCGGTGGTCTTGGTCTTGCCGATGTTGACCCCGATCGGCACGTCGGCGCTGTGCCGGGCCAGCCCCGTGGCCAGCGCCCCGGCGCCGTGGTTGTTGAACCCCATCCGGTTGAGCAGGGCGCGGTCGGCCGGTAGACGGAACAATCGCGGCGCCGGGTTGCCCGGCTGCGGGGCGGCGGTCACGGTGCCCACCTCGGCGTAGCCGAATCCCAATGCGCCCCAGGCGTTGACGCCCAGGCCGTCCTTGTCGAAGCCGGCGGCCAACCCGAGCGGGCCGGGAAATCGCACACCGAACACGGTACTGGCCAGTATCGGATCGTGTGGCGCCAGAAGGCGTTTCATCGCCCGGCGGGCAGGACGCACGGCGGTGGCCCCGCGCAGCCCGGCGAACACCACGGTGTGGATGCGCTCGGCCGGCACCATGAAGAATGCTCGGCGCATGGCGCCGTAGAGGCTCATCGGCCTACAGTCCCGGCTGATCGACGGTGCCGACTGTGCTCAATCGGGATTTCTTGCGGCGCAACAGAACCCGCCGGCTTCCGTCGGTGTACAAGCGCACGCGGGTCAGCTCCCAACCTCGGTATTCGGCCTCGATGGACAACCGGGTGGACGCCCCGATCCGGGTGACCTCCGGCGGCAGTCGCAGCGGTATCCACTCATAGTCGTCGGACAGGTCGGTGTCCCAACCCGCCGGCAGCCGGCCTCTCCGCAGGCCTGTCAATGTCGCCCCGCGGCGTGCTCGATCACCTGCACACCGGCCCCGGAGCCCGACACCACGTACAGGGTGTCCGACTTGTCGTCGTAGGCAAGGGTGTTGGGCTGCTGCACGGTGGGGTATAGAACCCTTTCCACGGGGATTCCGGTGGCCAGATCGTAGCCGATCACGGTGTTGTCGGCGGTCTGCGACACCCAGGCGAACCCGCCCGATCCGGCCACGCCGTAGGGGGACTGCGGCACCGGGTAGGCCTGCCGCAGGATCAGCGGATCCATGCCGTACACCATCAACTGGCCGCCGCGGGTATCCGCGGCCAGCAGTGGTCCGTCCGCCGAGACCGACAGCGTGGTGGCGCCCTGCCCGGCCCGCAGGGCGTATTGCGGCTTGCCGTCGGCGCCGATGGTGGTCACCGAGGTCTGCCCGCGGTCCAGGACGGCAACGATATTGGCTTGCGCCACAAGCTGATCCACCCTCGCGAAGATCTTCGCGACGGCAGCGGTCCGCAGACCGTCCGCGGTCAGGGTGTGCACAGCCCCGTCGGCGCTGCCCAGCACCAGCGTGCCGTCGGAGCGCCGGGCGATCGCGGTGAAGTCGACGTCCGCGGCGTCGGCGACGTCGACCCGGCTGACCTGGCGAGTGGCCGGCTCCACCCGGAAGTAGCCGCCGCGACCGGACAGGTACACCACGCCGTGGCCATCGCCGGTCAGCGCGGTCGCCGGACCGGGCAGCGCCAAGCTGCCGGTGGCCGCTCCGAACAGGCTCACGGTGGCGTCAGGGCGCAGCGCCACCAGGGTGCCCGCGTCGAACACCGCTCCGGTCGCCGCGGCGGCCAGCGGCCGGACCGTACCGGCCGGGTGCTGGGTGCCGGCGGGGGAGACGGCGGGTTCGGCCGCCGGGATCGTCGGCGGCGCCAGAGAGGGGCGCGCTGAACAGGCCGCGACCAGCAGCAGCGGCAACAGCAGGACGGATAGCTTCGGCACGACCACCGATTCTAAGGAAGGTATCGACACCGGGTCGGCATGTCCCGGGTAACAATAAGTTCGCTTACGTGTAATCTCCCGTCCATGACGGTCACTGATGACTGGCAGCTGACATGTTCAGATTTCCTCATCGAGGAGATCTGGACCGGCGCGTTCGCGAGCGGCTTCGGCGAAGTCGGTGACGGACGCAGCTTCTCCTTTCATGTCGAGCATCAGCAGTTGGTGATCGAGGTGTATCGGCCCCGGCTGGCCGGGCCGGTGCCACACGCCGAGGACGTGGTGGCCAGCGCTGGCCGAAGCCTGTTCGACATCGACGTCGCCGACGAGCGCAGCCTCGCCGCGGCGGTGCGGGACGTGGTGGCCGATCTGACCCGCTGAGCCCCGCCCGGTACGGTCTGAGCTCATGTCGGTACTCGAGTCCGCGATGTCGTGGCCCCAAGTCGTGGTCTTGGCGATTGTGCAGGGACTCACCGAGTTTCTGCCGATCTCATCCTCGGGTCACCTGGCCCTGGCGTCGCGACTGTTCTTCGCCGGCGACGCCGGAGCCTCTTTCACGGCGGTCACCCAGCTCGGCACCGAAGTGGCCGTGCTGGTCTATTTCGCCAAGGACATCGTGCGTATCCTGCGGGCCTGGTTCACCGGGCTGCGCAACCCGCAGCGGCGCCACGATCTGGACTACCGGATGGGCTGGTACGTCATCATCGGCAGCGTCCCGATCATGGTCATCGGGGTGCTGTTCCAGCACTTCATCCGCGGCGACGTGCGCAACCTGTGGGTGATCGCCTCGGCCATGGTCGGGTTCTCGTTGGTGATCGCCGCCGCCGAATACTTCGGCCGCCAGCACCGCCACGCAGACCAACTGACCGCCAAAGACGGCTTCCTGGTCGGCCTCGCCCAGTGCCTGGCCCTGGTTCCCGGAGTCTCGCGCTCCGGGTCGACGATCAGCGCCGGCCTGTTCCTGGGATTGGACCGGGAGCTGGCCGCCCGCTTCGGTTTTCTGCTGGGCATCCCGGCGGTGTTCGGCTCCGGCCTGCACGAGCTGCCGAATGCGTTCCAGCCGGTCACCGAGGGGATGAGCGCCACCGGGCTGCAGCTGGCGATCTCGGTGATGATCACCTTCGTGGTCGGCTACGCGGCGATCAGCTGGCTGCTTCGGTTCGTCAGCAGCCACACCATGTATTGGTTCGTCGGCTACCGGATCATCGTGGGCACCGCGATACTCGGGTTGCTGGCCGCGGGCGTGGTGGCGGCCTAGCCATGACGGTCATCCTGCTGCGCCACGGCCGCTCCACCGCGAACACCGCGGGGGTGCTGGCCGGGCGCACCGAAGGCGTGGAACTCGACGACAAGGGCCGCCAGCAGGCCGCGCAGCTGGTGGACCGCTTCGCCGGCCTGCCGATCAAAGCCGTGGTGCGCTCACCGCTGCTGCGCTGCCGCGGCACCGTCGAGCCGCTGGCCGCCGCCCTGGAGCTCGAGCCGGTGATCGACGAACGCCTGGCCGAGGTGGACTACGGGTCCTGGACCGGCCGCAAGATGAGTGAGCTGACCGGCGAAGCGCTGTGGCGGGTGGTGCAGGCCCAGCCCAGCGCGGCGGTGTTCCCCGACGGCGAGGGATTGGCGCAGGTGCAGGCCCGCGCGGTGACCGCGGTGCGCGAGCACGACCGGCAGCTCGCCGAACAGCACGGCGCCGACGTGCTGTGGGTGGCGTGCACCCACGGCGATGTCGTCAAGGCCGTCCTGGCCGACGCGCTCGGCATCCACCTGGACGGGTTCCAGCGGATCGTCGCCGACCCGGCATCGGCCAGCGTGATCCGCTACACAGCACTGCGCCCGTTCGTCATCCACGTCAACCACACCGGGCCTTCTTTGGCTGCGGCGGTGAAGATTCCGCCACCCCAGGATGGCCCGTCCAGCGACGCCGTCGTCGGCGGGTCCACCACGTAGTTGCCCGAGATACCGGTCGCAGCGACGACTGCCGGTATTTTGGATATGCCATGTCCCGAGCAATCCACGTCTTTCGCACTCCCGACCGCTTCGTGGCCGGGACCGTCGGCCAACCCGGAAACCGCACCTTCTACCTGCAGGCCGTCCACGACGAACGGGTGGTGTCGGTGGTGCTGGAGAAACAGCAGGTCGCGGTGCTGGCCGAGCGGATCGTTGCGCTGCTGCTGGAGATCAACCGCCGGTTCGGCACCCCGGTTCCCCCCGAGCCCGCCGAGATCGAGGACCTGAACCCGCTGGTCACACCGGTGGACGCCGAGTTCCGGGTCGGGACCATGGGCTTGGGCTGGGATTCTGAGGCACAGACCGTGGTGGTGGAGCTGCTCGCCGTCAGCGAGACCGAGTTCGACGCCTCGGTGGTGCTCGACGACACCGAGGACGGCCCGGACGCGGTGCGGGTGTTCCTGACGCCCGAATCGGCGCGCCAGTTCGCCACCCGGTCGAATCGGGTCATCTCGGCGGGCCGCCCGCCGTGCCCGCTGTGCGACGAGCCGCTGGACCCGGCCGGTCACATCTGTGTGCGTACCAACGGCTACCGGCGGGGCGCCTTCGGGCCTGGCGACGAGCCGGAGGAGTCCGATCTCTGACGATCGGGAGGTGCTGCGCTGCGGGCAGCTGGAGATCCTCGGCCGGATCCGCTCGGCCAGCAACGCCACCTTCCTGTGCGAGGCGACGCTGGCCGAGCACCGCCTGCACTGCGTCTACAAGCCGGTCGCCGGGGAGCAGCCGCTGTGGGACTTCCCGGACGGTACCCTGGCCGGCCGGGAACTGGCCGCGTACCTGATCGCGGTCGAGATGAGTTGGAATCTGGTGCCCCACACCATTATTCGGGACGGTCCCGCCGGTCCCGGCATGGTTCAGCGGTGGATCGACCAGCCCGATCCGGAGCCGACGCCCGGTCTGGTCGACGTCGTGCCCCCGGAGAAGATTCCCGACGGATACCTGCCGGTGCTGCAGGCCTACGGCTACGACGGCGACCCGGTCACCCTGGTGCACGCCGACGATGTCCGGCTGCGCCGCATGGCGGTGTTCGACGCGGTGATCAACAACGCCGACCGCAAGGGCGGCCACATCCTGGCCGGCGCTGACGGCGGGGTCTACGGCGTCGACCACGGCGTGAGCCTGCACACCCAGGACAAGCTGCGCACCGTGTTGTGGGGTTGGGCGGGCCGCCCGTTGGCTGACATGGCCGACGATGCGGTGTCGGCGGTGTCCGGCCTGCTCAGCGCTCTGGACGGCCCGCTGGCCGCCGCGCTGGAGCCGCACCTGACCGCCGACGAGATCGCCGCCCTGCGCGGGCGCGCCACCGACCTGCTGGCCCATCCGGTGATGCCGGGACCGCAGCGGCACCGCCCGATACCCTGGCCGGCGTTCTAACCGGCGTCAGGCGATGCCCAGGGTGCCGGCGGTCAGTCGCCACAGCCGTTCGGCGACCTGGCCGGGGTCGGGGCGCGGGGCGGCCCTCAGCTGTTGGGCGACCCCGAGGCGCAGGCCGCCGATCACGTAGGCGCCGGCGCTGTCGGGGTCGATGTCCGCCGGCAGTTGGCCGAGGTCTTGGCCGCGGCGGATGTTTGCGGCGGCGTCGTCGCTCATGTTCTGGATGTAGACGGCCTCGAGTTCGCTGAGCTGGGGGTCCAGCGCGACGCGGGTGAGCAGGATGCCCGCCAACGGGTTCTGGAAGTGGTAGGCGACGAAGCATCGGGTGCGCTCGCGTTCCCGGTCGCCCCAGTCGGCATCGGGCAGGTGTGCGTCGGCGGTCGCGTTGCGCAGCCCGGTGAAGAAGCCGTCGTAGACGGCGGCGAGCAGGCCGGCCTTGGAGCCGAAGTGGTGGTACAGGGCGCCGGTGCTGAGCCCGGCCCGCCGGGTGAGTGCGCCGAGCTCCAATATCCCTCCGGCGTCGATCAATTCGTCGCGGGCCGCGTCGAGCAACTGTTGACGCCCGATCGGAGCTCGTGCCACAATCCGACAATAACAGAAATCAGTTATGTTATTTCGTGATCGAGGTGTTTCGGTGGCCGTGGAAGTGACGTCGCACGCCGATCTGCTGGACAAGGACCTGGCCGGTACCTATCGGCGCACGGCGAGCGCCGGCGCAAGCGTTGACCCCGACGTCGTCGCCGCGGATCTGGCCGCCGTAGAGCGCGACGGATATGTCATCCTGCCCGATCTGCTCAGCGTTGCCGAGCTGGCGGAGATTCGCGCGAGCGTCACCCCGCTGTTGGACAAGACCGGACGCAACGGGTTCGAAGGGCGTGCGACGCAACGGGTCTACAGCGTGCTCAACAAGACCCGCGCGTGTGACGGTATCGTTGATCACCCCCGGGTGCTGGCGCTGCTGGACCGCCTCTTCATGCCCAACTACCTGCTGTCGATGTTGCAGGTGATCAACATCGAGCCCGGTGAGCAGGCTCAGATGCTGCACACCGACGACGGTTTCTATCCGTTGCCGAGGCCGCGAAAAGCGTTGGGGGCGGCCACGATCTGGGCCATCGACGACTTCACCGGCGACAACGGCGCCACCGACATCCTGCCCGGCAGCCACCAGTGGGGAGACCGCGAGCCCGCCGACGCCGACCGCGAACCGGTGGTGATGAACGCCGGATCGTGCGTATTCTTCCCCGGCACCCTGTGGCACGGCGGGGGCGCGAACCGGTCACAGCAGGACCGGCTGGCCGTGACCGCTCAATACTGTGAGCCCTGGCTGCGCCCGCAGGAGGCGTTCACCCTCTCCATGACACGCGACACCGTGCGCGTCGTCTCCGAGGACATTCGCCGGATGCTCGGCTACAGCATCCACCCGCCGTTCATCGGCCAGGTCGACGGAATGCACCCCAAACGACTGTTGGAGCCCGGCGCGCAGCAACTCTGAGCGCGGCGGGGATACTGCCAGACGTGACGTTGACCGACGCGGCGCTGGCCGCCGAACTCGCCGTCGAGGCGGGCAAGCTGTTGCTGGCGGTCCGTGACGAGGTGGGTTTCTCCCAGCCGTGGCACCTCGGTGACGCCGGTGACGGCCGCGCCAACCGCCTGATCCTCGACGGCCTGCGCGACGCCCGCCCCGGCGACGCGGTGCTCAGCGAGGAGTCACCCGACGACCTGGCTCGGCTGCACGCCGACCGGGTGTGGATCGTCGACCCGCTGGACGGCACCCGCGAATTCACCACCCGGGGACGTGACGACTGGGCGGTGCACGTCGCGTTGTGGCAGCGCGACAGCGGCGATGCCGGTGCCATCACCGACGCCGCGGTGTCCCTGCCGGCCTACAACAATCGGAGCAACGTCGTCTTCCGCAGCGACACCGTCACCGCCCCCACCGTGCCCGACGATGACGGGCGTCCCATCCGGGTTGCGGTCAGCGCCAGCCGGATGCCCGCGGTGGTGCGGCTCATCCGCGAGGTGGTGGACGTCGAACCGGTGCTGATGGGTTCGGCGGGCGCCAAGGCGATGGCGGTGGTGCGCGGCGACGTGGACGCTTACCTGCACGCCGGCGGCCAGTGGGAGTGGGATTCGGCTGCTCCGGGCGGGGTGGTGCGGGCAGCGGGCATGCATGCCACCCGACTGGACGGCTCGCCGCTGCGCTACAACCGGCCCGATCCCTATCTGCCCGACCTGCTGATGTGCCGTCCCGAGGTGGCGCCGACGCTGCTGGACGCGGTCCGGCGGACGCTCTTTTAGAGGGGGCCTTACAGTCGTGGGCATGCAATCGTGGTCCGCGCCGGCCGTTCCGACCCTGCCCGGGCGCGGCCCGGCGCTGCGTCTGTACGACACCGCCGACCGTCAGGTGCGCCCGGTGTCCCCGGGCCCGACGGCCACCATGTACGTCTGCGGCATCACGCCCTATGACGCCACCCATCTCGGCCACGCCGCCACCTACCTGGTGTTCGACCTGATCCATCGGCTCTGGCTCGACGCCGGACATCAGGTGAATTACGTGCAGAACGTCACCGACGTCGACGACCCGCTGCTGGAGCGCGCCGCCCGGGACGGCGTTGCGTGGCAGCGCCTGGCCGCCGACCAGGTCGAGCTGTTCGGTGCGGACATGACGGCGCTGCGGGTGCTGCCGCCGCAGCACTATGTGGCGGCCACCGAGGCCATCGCCGAGGTGATCGAGGTGGTCGAGAAGCTGCTCGCCGCCGGCATCGCCTACGTGGTCGAGGGCGAGTACGCCGACGTCTACTACCGCGCCGACGCCACCGAGCAGTTCGGTTACGAGTCCGGCTTCGACCGCGCGACCATGCTGGAGTTGTTCGCCGAGCGCGGCGGCGACCCGGACCGGGCCGGCAAGACCGACCCGCTCGACGCGCTGCTGTGGCGGGGCGCCCGGCCGGGCGAACCTAGCTGGCCGTCACCGTTCGGCGACGGGCGGCCGGGTTGGCATGTCGAGTGTGCCGCGATCGCGCTGAGCCACATCGGCACCGGGCTCGACATCCAGGGCGGCGGGTCCGATCTGGTCTTCCCGCATCACGAGTTCTCCGCCGCGCACGCCGAATCCCTCACCGGCGAAAGGCGTTTCGCCCGGCACTATGTGCACGCCGGGATGATCGGATGGGACGGGCACAAGATGTCCAAGAGCCGCGGCAACCTGGTGCTGGTCTCCAAGCTGCGCGAGCAGGGCGTGGAACCGGCCGCCATCCGGTTGGGTCTGCTGGCCGGGCACTACCGCACTGACCGGTTTTGGGACGACGCCACCCTGGATGAGGCAGTCGTCCGACTGGACCGCTGGCGTGCCGCCACGAAGCTTTCGGCCGGCCCCGACGCCGAGGACGTGATCGCACGGCTGCGCCGCTACCTTGCCGATGACCTCGACACCGTCAAGGCGCTGGCCGCCCTGGACGGCTGGACCACCGACGCACTGGAGTACGGCGGCCACGATGCCGCCGCACCCGCGCTGGTGGCCACCGCGGTCGATGCCCTATTGGGTGTGACGCTGTAGCGTTTCGTCCCATGACTCCGATCAATTCCCAGGTGGTCTTCATCACCGGCGGTGCGCACGGTATCGGCGAGCAGCTGGCTCGTCGCCTGCACTCCCGGGGCGCCTCGCTGGTCCTGACCGACCTGGACCAGGCGGGCCTCGACAAGCTGGCCGCCGACCTTGGTGACCGGGTGCTGACCGCCGTCGCCGACGTGCGCGATCTGGGCGCCATGCAGAAGGTGACCGCACAGGCCACCGAGCGTTTCGGCGGCATCGACACCGTGGTGGCCAACGCCGGAATCGCCAGCTACGGGTCGGTGCTCAACGTGGATCCCGAGACGTTCAAGCGGGTCATCGACGTCGACGTGATGGGGGTGTTCAACACCGTGCGTGCCGCGCTGCCGTCGGTCATCGAGCGCCGCGGCTACGTGCTGGTGGTGTCTTCGCTGGCAGCGTTCAGTCCGCTGGCCGGCATGGCGTCCTACGACGTGGCCAAGGCCGGGGTCGAGCACTTCGCCAGTGCGCTGCGCCAGGAAGTCGCCTACCTGGGTGTGGAGGTCGGGTCGGCGCATATGGCCTGGATCGACACCCCGCTGGTTCGCGACAGCAAGGCCGATCTGGGGGCCTTCGACGAGATGCTGGGCAAGCTTCCGTGGCCGCTGAACAAGACCACCTCGGTCGACAAGTGTGTGGACGCTTTCGTCAAGGGCATCGAGGGCCGCCGCCGCCGGGTCTACTGCCCGGGCTGGGTGGGCGTGTTCCGCTGGCTCAAGCCGGTGCTGACGCTGCGGGCGGTGGAAGCACCGTTCGTCAAGGGCGCGGCCACCATCGTGCCGCGGATGGACGCCGAGGTCGCCGCGCTGGGCCGCTCCACCAGCGCCTACAACGAGACGCTGGAGAATTAGCCCGACTCAGCGCCGGCGCCGCCGCAGGTAGCGCTCGAACTCCGCGGCCAGTGCGTCGCCGTCGATCTTGTTCAGCGCCTCGGTCATGTCCACCTCGGCGTCGCCGCGTTCCTCCAGTGAGGCCACGTATTCCGCGATCTCGTCGTCCTCGCTGGCCATCTCCGAGACCGCCAGCTCCCATTCCTCGGCCTGGGCCGGCAGGTCACCGAGGGGCACCTCGACGTCGAGCACGTCCTCGACGCGCTGCAGCAGCGCGACGGTGGCCTTGGGGTTGGGCGGCTGGGAGACGTAGTGCGGTACCGCCGCCCAGAACGTCACCGCCGGAATGCCCGCGGCCACACAGGCGTCCTGGAACACCCCGGTGATGCCGGTCGGGCCCTCGTAGCGGGTCTCGGTCAGCCCGAATCGGGTCGCCGACTCCGCGGAGTAGGCCGCACCCGAGACCGGCACCGGCCGGGTGTGCGGGGTGTCGGCCAGCAGGGCGCCCAGGATCACCACCGTGTCCACGTCGAGGTGTTCGATGACCGCCAGCAGCTCGGCGCAGAACGTCCGCCAGCGCATGTTGGGCTCCACGCCGTGCATCAGCACGATGTCGCGGTCGCTGCCGGGCGGGCGGGCGTGCGAAATCCGCATCGACGGCCACACCAGCTCGCGGGTCACGCCGTCGAGCTGGCGGATCACCGGCCGGTTCACCTGGTAGTCGTAGAAGGCTTCGTCGTCGATGTCGACGATCAGCTTGGCCTCCCAGATGCGGTTGAGGTGCGCCAGCGCGTCGCTGGCGGCATCGCCGGCGTCGTTCCAGCCCTCGAACGCCGCCACCACGATGGTGTCGTGCAGGTCGGGCAGCGCAGTGCCGTCATCCGGTCGGGTCACGGCATCAGCCTACGGCGTGCGCCATGGTCGCGGGCCTCACCGGACCGGCCGAGTCGGCATCGTGATCGGGGCATTCGTAGTTATGTCGGAGGACGACGTAGACTCTTTCGGGTCGAGAGGCGTTGCAACGGTTAACCGGTCTGTGCCGGTGGCCGCCACGCTCGACAGAGTTAAGGACGCCTTCCGTCACGGAAGGAGCCCGCGTGAATACCTTTGAGCCCAACATCCGGCCCGACTGCACCGACGAACTGACGGCTGCTCTGGGCCGGCGGATCATGGTGATCGACGGCGCGATGGGCACCGCGATTCAGCGTGACCGGCCGGACGAGGCCGGTTATCGCGGCGAGCGATTCAGCGACTGGCCGAGCCCGCTGCAGGGCAACAACGACCTGCTCACCCTGACGCAGCCGCAGATCATCGAGGGCATCCACCGCGAGTACCTCGAGGCGGGCGCCGACATCCTGGAGACCAACACGTTCAACTCGAACGCGATCTCGCTGGCCGACTACGACATGGCCGATCTGAGCTATGAGTTCAACTACGCCGGCGCCGCGTTGGCGCGCAAGGTCGCCGACGAGTTCAGCACCCCCGAAAAGCCTCGCTACGTGGCCGGGACACTCGGGCCGACGACCCGGACCGCGTCGATCTCGCCGGACGTCAACGACCCCGGAGCCCGCAACGTCTCCTACGACCAGCTGGTCGCCGCCTATCTTGAGGCTGCCAGCGGCCTGGTCGACGGTGGTGCCGATATCCTTCTGATCGAGACGATCTTCGACTCGCTGAACTCCAAGGCGGCGGTGTTCGCCGTCGAGACGCTGTTCGAGGACCGTGGGCGCCGCTGGCCGGTCATCATCTCCGGCACCATCACCGACGCGTCCGGACGCACGTTGTCAGGTCAAGTCACCGAGGCGTTCTGGAACTCGATCCGGCACGCCAAGCCCATCGCGGTGGGTCTCAACTGTGCCCTGGGTGCGCCGGAGATGCGGCCCTACATTGCCGAGATGTCGCGAATCGCCGACACCTATATCTCCTGCTACCCGAACGCCGGCCTGCCCAATGCCTTCGGTGAGTACGACGAGACTCCGGATCGTCAGGCCTCCTACATCGCCGACTTCGCCGACGCCGGCCTGGTCAACCTGGTCGGGGGTTGCTGCGGAACGGCGCCGGGGCACATCGCCGCAATCGCCGAGGCGGTCGAGGGCAAGTCGCCGCGCCAGGTGCCGAAGATCGAGGTCGCGACTCGGCTTTCGGGCCTGGAGCCGCTCAACATCACCGACGATTCGCTGTTCGTCAACATCGGTGAGCGCACCAACATCACCGGCTCGGCCCGGTTCCGCAACCTGATCAAGGCCGAGGACTACGACACCGCGCTGTCGGTGGCGTTGCAGCAGGTCGAGGTCGGTGCGCAGGTCATCGACATCAACATGGACGAGGGCATGATCGACGGCGTCGCCGCGATGGACCGGTTCACCAAACTGGTCGCGTCCGAGCCGGACATCAGCCGCATCCCGGTGATGATCGACTCCTCGAAGTTTGAGGTCATCGAGGCGGGTCTGAAGAACGTGCAGGGCAAGCCGATCGTCAACTCGATCTCCATGAAGGAGGGCGAGGAGAAGTTCATCCACGAGGCACGGCTGTGCCGCAAGTACGGTGCCGCCGTCGTCGTGATGGCCTTCGACGAGCAGGGGCAGGCCGACAACCTGGAGCGCCGCAAGGAGATCTGCGGGCGCGCCTACCGGATCCTGACCGAGGAGGTCGGCTTCCCGGCCGAGGACATCATCTTCGACCCGAACTGCTTCGCGCTGGCGACCGGCATCGAGGAGCACGCCACCTACGGGATCGACTTCATCGAGGCCTGCGCGTGGATCAAGGAGAACCTGCCCGGGGTGCACATCTCCGGCGGTATCTCGAACGTGTCGTTCTCGTTCCGGGGTAACAACCCGGTCCGCGAGGCGATTCACGCGGTGTTCTTGTTCCACGCCATCAAGGCCGGCCTGGACATGGGCATCGTCAACGCCGGCGCACTGGTGCCCTATGACTCGATCGACCCCGAATTGCGGGAGCGCATCGAGGACGTCGTGCTGAACCGTCGCGAGGATGCCGCCGAGCGGCTGCTGGAGATCGCCGAACGGTTCAATTCCTCGGAGAAGGGCGAAGATCCCGCGGCGGCCGAGTGGCGATCGCTGCCGGTGCGCGAGCGGATCACGCACGCGCTGGTCAAGGGCATCGACGCCCACGCCGACGAGGACACCGAGGAACTGCGGGCTGAGATCTCCGCCGCCGGTGGCCGGCCGATCGAGGTGATCGAGGGCCCGCTGATGGATGGCATGAACGTCGTCGGCGACCTGTTCGGCGCGGGCAAGATGTTCCTGCCCCAGGTGGTCAAGTCGGCCCGGGTGATGAAGAAGTCCGTGGCGTACCTGCTGCCGTTCATCGAAGCAGAGAAGCAGCCGGGCGAAGGCGACCACACCAACGGCACGATCGTGATGGCGACGGTCAAGGGCGACGTCCACGACATCGGCAAGAACATCGTCGGAGTTGTGTTGCAGTGCAACAACTACACCGTCATCGACCTCGGGGTGATGGTGCCCGCCGACAAGATTCTGGCCGCGGTCAACGAGTATGACGCCGACATGGTCGGCCTGTCCGGCCTGATCACCCCGTCGCTGGAGGAGATGGCCGGCTTCGCCGCGGAGATGGAACGCGAAGGTCTGCAGATCCCCCTGCTGATCGGCGGCGCGACCACCTCGAGCGCTCACACGGCGGTGAAGATCGCGCCGCGGCGCAGCGGTCCGGTGATCTGGGTGAAGGATGCATCGCGCTCGGTCCCGGTCGCCGCCGCGCTGCTCGACGACAAACAGCGGCCGGCGCTGCTGGAGCAGACCGCAGCCGACTACCAGTCGCTGCGGGAACGGCACGCCCAGAAGAACGAGCGACCGATGGTGCCGCTGGAGAAGGCCCGCGCGAACCGGACGCCGATCGAGTGGGACGACTACACACCGCCGGTTCCGGTGCAGGGCTTGGGCGTTCGAGAATTCCTCGACTACGACCTCGCCGAGTTGCGCGAGTACATCGACTGGCAGCCGTTCTTCAACGCCTGGGAGATGAAGGGTCGCTTCCCCGACATCCTCAACAACCCGGCGTCGGGCGAGGCCGCCCGCAAGCTCTACGACGACGCCCAGCAGATGCTCGACCGCGCCATCGAGGAGAAGTGGCTGACGGCCAACGCGGTGATCGGGTTCTTCCCCGCCAACGCCGTCGGTGACGACGTCGAGGTCTACACCGACGACACCCGCACCGAGGTGCTGACCATGTTCCACAACCTGCGTCAGCAGGGCGCGCACCGGGCGGGTATCCCGAACCGGTCGCTGGGCGACTTCATCGCTCCCAAGGAAACCGGTCTGGCCGACTACATCGGTGCCTTCGCCGTCACCGCAGGGCTCGGCAGTGGCGAGAAGATCGCGGAGTTCAAGGAAGCCCTCGACGACTACAGCGCGATCCTGCTGGAGTCGGTCGCCGACCGGTTGGCGGAGGCCTTCGCCGAGCGGATGCACCAGCGGGTTCGCAAGGAGTTCTGGGGATTCCAGCCCGATGAGACCTGGGACAACGACGAGCTGATCGCCGAGAAGTACCAGGGCATCCGTCCCGCCCCGGGTTACCCGGCCTGCCCGGAGCACACCGAGAAAGCGACCATCTGGAAGTTGATGGACGTCCACGAGCGGACCCGCATCGAGCTGACCGACTCGATGGCGATGTGGCCGGGCGCAGCCGTGAGCGGCCTGTATTTCTCGCACCCGCAGTCGCAGTACTTCGTAATCGGCCGGTTGGCCCAGGACCAGGTCGCCGATTACGCGAAGCGCAAGGGCTGGACCCTTGCCGAAGCCGAGCGCTGGCTGGGCGCCAACCTCGGCTACAACCCGGAGGACTGAGCCCTGCTGCTTCGTGCGGTGCTGTGGGACATGGACGGCACCCTGGTCGACTCCGAAAAGCTGTGGGACGTCGCGATGGAGGCGCTCTACGACCACCTCGGGGGAGTGCTGACGCCGGAGGTCCGGTCGGCCACCGTGGGTGGCAGCGCGGCGAACAACATGCGCATCGTCTACGACGACCTGGGCCTGGAGCCCGAACCGGCGGCCATGGCGGTCTCGGCGGACTGGCTCAACGACTACACCGGCGGGTTGTTCGACGCCGGGCTGCCCTGGTGCGACGGCGCCCTGGAGCTGCTCGACGCGCTGGCCGCCGCGGCGATACCGATGGCTCTGGTGACCAACACCCCGCGAGGGTTGGCCGAGCGGGCACTGAACACCATCGGCCGGCACTACTTCTCGGTGTCGGTCTGCGGCGACGAGGTGGCGCACGGCAAACCCGCGCCGGATCCCTACCTGCGGGCCGCGGGACTGCTCGGTTATGCGCCGGCCGACTGTCTGGCGGTGGAGGACTCGGTGACCGGGGCTGCCTCGGCCGACGCTGCGGGCTGTCCGGTGCTGGTGGTGCCCAATGCGGTGCCGGTGCCCGGCGGGCCGCGGCGTCGCCAGGTGGATTCGCTGGTCGGGTTGTCGGTCGCTGATCTGCACACCGTTCATGCCTCCCTCCGCGAGCGTGCGTGTCTGTCCGCCGACACGCCGTGACGGGCGTACATCTGTGCACGCTCGCGGCCGGTCGCGGCCGCATGCAACAATCCCTACCCGTGAAGACCTTCGAGGATCTGTTCGCCGAGCTCGGTGAGCGTGCCGCCGCCCGGCCGGCCGGCAGTGCCACCGTGGCCGCGCTGGACGCCGGGGTGCACACCATCGGCAAGAAGATCCTGGAGGAAGCCGGCGAGGTGTGGCTGGCCGCCGAACACGAATCCGACGACGCGCTGGCCGAGGAGATCAGCCAGCTGCTGTATTGGACCCAGGTACTGATGCTCTCGCGCGGGCTCACCTTGTCCGACGTGTACCGGAAGCTGTGACCATGTTGCGTATCGCGGTCCCCAACAAGGGGGCGCTCAGTGAATCCGCCGCCGAGATACTGTCCGAGGCCGGCTACCGCAGCCGCACCGACGCCAAGGACCTGACCGTCATCGACCCGGTCAACAGGGTCGAGTTCTTCTTCCTGCGGCCCAAGGACATCGCGATCTACGTCGGGTCGGGGGAGTTGGACCTCGGCGTCACCGGCCGCGATCTGGCGCTGGAATCCACCGCGCCGGTGCGCGAACGGCTGGCGTTGGGATTCGGGTCGTCGCGGTTCCGCTACGCCGCCCCGGCCGGACGAGACTGGACGGTCGGCGACCTTGCCGGCAAGCGTATCGCCACGGCCTACCCCAACCTGGTTCGTAAAGACCTGGCGGCCAAGGGAATCGAGGCGAATGTCATCCGACTGGACGGCGCGGTGGAGATCTCGATACAGCTTGGGGTGGCCGATGCGATCGCCGACGTCGTCGGTTCGGGACGCACCCTGCGTCAGCACGATCTGGTGGCTTTCGGTGAGACACTGTGTGATTCGGAGGCGGTGCTCATCGAGGCGGCCGAGCCGAACGGCCGGAGCGAACAGACGGCCGCGGCCCGCGACCAGTTGGCCGGCCGGGTGCGCGGCGTCGTTTTCGGCCAGCAGTACCTGATGCTGGACTACAACTGTCCACGTGCGGCGCTCGACCAGGCTGCCGCGATCACCCCGGGCTTGGAGTCGCCGACCATCGCCCCGCTCGCTGAGCCGGACTGGGTGGCGGTGCGGGCGCTGGTGCCGCGCCGCGACGTCAACGCGATCATGGATTCGCTGGCCGCGATCGGGGCCAAGGCGATTCTGGCGTCCGACATCCGGTTCTGCCGTTTCTGAGCAGTATCGGCGTGTTAGCGTCCGGAAGACCCTAGGAGGCTGAAAAGTGACGCATTTCCTCGTGCTGGTGCTGGCGCTGCTGATCGGGGCGGTCGCCGGACTGCGTGCCCTGACCGCGCCGATGGTGATGGCATGGGCAGCAGCGTTGCACTGGATCAACCTCGACGGCACCTGGGCGCAGTGGCTGAGCCACCCGGCGACGGTCACCGTGTTGACCGTGCTGGCGGTCATCGAGCTCATCACCGACCTGCTGCCGGGGACCCCGCAGCGCACCGTGGCCGTGCAGTTCATCGCGCGGATCGTGCTGGGCGCCTTCGCCGGTGCAGTACTCGGGACCGCCTGGAACTACACCTGGACGGCGCTGGGGGCCGCGATGATCGGCGCGGTGATCGGCGCGCTGGTCGGCCTCGGACTGCGTCAGCGTCTGGTCGCGGCTACCGGCGGCCGCGACCTGCCGATCGCACTGCTGGAGGACAGCGTCGCGGTGCTGGGCGGGTTTGCCGTCGCGGCGTTCACCGCCGTGCTGTAGCCCGATGGCGGTGACCCGCGGCGCCCGACTCCGCAGGCTCCGCCGCGCTTGCGATCCCCGCTGTGACTCTTTAGCGCTTCTGCACCAGCAGGGTCTGCGCCGAGGTTCCGATGAACCCGGTGTGGTCGAACAGTTCGGCGGTGGTCGCACCGATGCCGTCCGGCCCGATCGACGCCCGGGCCCGCATACCGAATTCGTCTCCGGTGGGCAGCCGGTGCAGGTGCACCACGGTGTCGGTGTTCATGAAGACGTACTGATCCACCGGCAGGGCCGCGCCGATCCCGTTCGCCGAGTCCACCACCATCGCCAGCCGTTGCAGGGCGGTGGTCGGCCGGTCGTCGCTCAGCGGCACCTGCGGGCGCAACCAGGCCACCGCGGCGCCGTCGCGTGACTCCGGCTGGGCCCGCCACTGCACTGATTGGGCGTAGCCGGCGTTCTGCGCGAACCAGGCCGGCGGCGGTAGTGCGGGCCCCTCGATCAGCGGCGGATGCCGGTCGGTACTCACCGCCGCGGTGTCGCCGATCGCCAACGCCCAGGCGCTGAGCCGGGCCACCGGCCGGTCGTCGTCGCCGGCCCGCATCTCGGCCTCCAGCAGGCGGATTCGTCGACCCGGCCGCTGCACCCAGGCCCGCACCTTGACCGGGGCCACCGGGATCGCACCCAGTATGTCCAGGCTCAGCCGGCCGATCCGCTGACCGGAGTCGGTGAGCAACTCCTCGATCTCACGGGTGAGCAGTGCCAGCGGGGGAGAGCCATGCTGCAGGTCGGGGCCCCAGACGCTGGCGGTCAGTTCACTGGATTCGAATACCGCCTCGCCGGCGTCGTTGCGGTGGACCAGTCGGTAGTAGCCGGCGTTCATTAGCCGAACCCTACGGGTCCCGGCCGGGGGCACCCTTGCGTAGGGTTGACGGCTGTGTCCGAATCGGGGATCTTCCAGGCGGGCGATCGGGCCCAGTTCACCGACGCCAAGGGCCGCCGCTACACCACGGTGCTTGTTCCCGGCGGCGACTTCCACACCCATCGCGGAGCCATCCCGCATGACGAGGTGATCGGGCTGTCCGACGGCAGCGTGGTCAAGTCCGCCCAGGGAGATGCGTTCCTGGTGCTGCGGCCGCTGTTGGTCGACTACGTGATGTCGATGCCGCGCGGGGCGCAGGTGATCTACCCCAAGGACTCCGCCCAGATCGTCCACGAGGGCGATATCTTCCCCGGGGCCCGCGTGCTCGAAGCCGGCGCCGGGTCCGGGGCCCTGACCCTCTCACTGCTGCGGGCCGTCGGGCCGCAAGGCCGGGTGATCTCCTACGAGCTGCGTGACGACCACGCCGTGCACGCCCGCGCCAACGTCGAGACGTTCCACGGTGAGCTGCCGGACAACTGGCAGCTGGTGATGGGCGATGTCGCCGACAGTGATCTGCCGGACGGTTCGATCGACCGGGTGGTGCTGGACATGCTGGCGCCCTGGGAGGTGCTCAACACCGTGTCGCGCGTGCTGATACCGGGCGGGGTGCTGGTGATCTACGTCGCCACCGTCACTCAGCTCTCCCAGGTGAATGAGGCTCTGCGCGAACAACAGTGCTGGACCGAGCCGCGGTCGTGGGAGACCATGCAGCGCGGCTGGAACGTGGTCGGGCTGGCGGTGCGGCCCCAGCACGCGATGCGCGGGCACACCGCGTTTTTGGTATGCGCCCGCCGGCTGGCGCCGGGCACCGTCACGCCGACCCGGTTGGGACGCAAACGCTCGGTGTAAAACGGCTTGCGCCCCAACCTCAGTCGTCGCTGCGGCTCAACCCGCGCCGCACCGACAGCAGCTCCACCTCCGGGCGTGCGGCCACCAGGCGCTCGGCGGCGTCGAGCACCTCGACCAGATGGCCCCGGTCACCGGAGACGGCGGCCAACCCGATGCCGGAACGTCGGTGCAGATCGGTCGAATCCGTCTCTGCGGCAGACACAGTGAACTTGCGTTGCAACTCCGCGACGATCGGGCGCACCACGGAGCGCTTCTGCTTGAGCGAGTGCACGTCACCGAGCAGCAGGTCGAATTCCAGCCAGCCGATCCACATGGCTACCGCGTGGGGGTGCTCTCGGTGTGGGCGTTTCCGAACGCCAACAGGGTCTTGGCGGTGTCCTGCGACAGCTGCCACGCCTCGCCGGTCGGCTTGAACTCCATCGGGAAGCTGAATCCGGCGGTGTCGGGGTTGGCGGTGTTGACCGCGACATCGGCCGTCACGTAGCCGGGGTGGCGGTCCGACCATCCCAGGCCGGTGACCTCCAGGTTCAGTGGTAGGTATCCGCCGTCCCGCAGGGCGGTGGAGAACTTGTCGATGATGGCGGCGTCGGCGGGTTTGGCGCCTTCGACGAGGGGCAGCTTGTCGGCACCGGGAACCGCAGCGTCGGACAGCCGGTAGAGCACGTCGGCCAGCGCCTCGGGCGCCGGTAGGGGGGAGGCCGGCGAGGCAGTCGTCGTCGCGGTCGAAGTCCAGGGCGGCGGCGCCACCGGCTCGGCCGAGCCGCCGTCCCCGCAACCCGACAACGTCAAGGCCGCCACAACGGCGGTCAACGCGCGGCGAAGCCGGGACATCGAGGAACGTCCGATCAGCCGGACGTCATCTGCGACAGCGTCATCAGCGAGTTGCGGGACAGCTTCCAGCCGTCCTGGTCGACGAACGACAAATTGACCGTGCGCGGCTCCATCGTCGGCCCGGAGGCAGTGACGTCCGCGGTCGCCACACCGGGACCGGCCGGCGCGATGTTGGCCACGTTGATCGCCAGCGGGAACTTGCCCTTCTGGACGCCCTTGCGCATCTTGTGGTCCATGATGGCGGCCTCGGCCCCGCCCAGGCCGCCCTCGATCAGGTAGGACTTGCCCACGGCGGGCACGTTGGGGTCGGCCAGGGTGTTCAGAACGCCGGTCAGCTGTTCGGGTGCGGGCACGTCGGCGATAGCCGGGTCCAGAGGCTGGGGGTACCTCCCGCTTGCGGGGGACGGAGCGAAAAACACCGTCACCGGTGCCGCGGTGGCAGCCGGAGCGACGGTTGCCAGGCAGCTCACAGCCGATGCTGCCGCAGCGATGGCGGCGACGGTCGCTACACGTGTGGCTAGGGATTTCACGCTCACGGGGTTCCTTTCGATCGGCTGAATCGCAACCCAGGCTAACAGCGCGAACCGGTGTGTCGGCCTGCCACTGCGCCCGCGAATGCACAATGGCCGGTAGCGTTGAGGTATCCGTCGCTTCAACTTCCAGTTGGGGAAAGGAGCGCAACATGGCCACTGTGGAAGAGCCCGGGCGTCCCGAGTCCGACGATGCCGCCGAGCTTGAGGACTTGCGTCGCGAGGCCGCGGTGCTGCGCGAGCAGTTGGGCAGCAGAACGGGCCCGCAGGACACGTCGCGGGTCGGCCGCGACATCCGCGCGCTGGAATCGCAGATCGACTCGCTGACCACCCGCAACGCCAAGTTGATGGACACCCTCAAAGATGCGCGCCAACAGTTGCTGGCGCTGCGTGAGGAGGTCGACCGGCTGGGACAGCCGCCGAGCGGCTACGGAGTCCTGCTGGGCACCCACGACGACGACACCGTCGACGTGTTCACCTCCGGCCGCCGGATGCGGGTCAACATCTCGCCCAACATCGAGGTCGCGACCCTCAAGAAGGGTCAGACCGTCCGGCTCAATGAGGCGCTGACGGTGGTCGAGGCCGGCAGGTTCGAATCGGTCGGCGAGATATCCACGCTGCGCGAGATCCTGGCTGATGGCCATCGTGCGCTGGTGGTGGGCCACGCCGATGAGGAACGCATCGTCTGGCTGGCCGAGCCGCTGGTGGCCGACGATCTGCCCGAGAGCATCCCGGACGCCCAGGCCGATGATCGGCGCCCCCGCAAGCTGCGCCCCGGTGACTCGCTGCTTGTGGACACCAAGGCCGGCTACGCCTTCGAGCGCATCCCCAAGGCCGAGGTCGAAGACCTGGTGCTCGAGGAGGTGCCCGACGTCAGCTACGGCGACATCGGCGGCCTGACCCGCCAGATCGAGCAGATCCGCGACGCCGTGGAGCTGCCGTTCCTGCACAAGGACCTCTACCGCGAATACGCGCTGCGTCCGCCCAAAGGCGTGCTGCTCTATGGCCCGCCCGGCTGCGGCAAGACGCTGATCGCCAAGGCGGTGGCCAATTCGCTGGCCAAGAAGATGGCCGAGGTCCGCGGCGACGACGCCCACGAGGCCAAGTCGTACTTCCTCAACATCAAGGGCCCCGAGCTGCTGAACAAGTTCGTCGGCGAGACCGAACGCCACATCCGGCTGATCTTCCAGCGAGCGCGCGAGAAGGCCTCGGAGGGCACTCCGGTCATCGTGTTCTTCGACGAGATGGACTCGATCTTCCGCACCCGTGGCACCGGTGTCTCCTCGGACGTGGAGACCACTGTCGTGCCTCAGCTGCTCAGTGAGATCGATGGCGTGGAGGGGCTGGAGAACGTCATCGTGATCGGTGCCTCCAACCGCGAGGACATGATCGACCCGGCGATCCTGCGGCCCGGCCGTCTCGACGTCAAGATCAAGATCGAGCGCCCGGATGCCGAAGCGGCACAGGATATCTTCTCCAAGTACCTGGTCGAGACGCTGCCCGTGCACGCCGACGACCTCGCCGAGTTCGGCGGGGACCGCGCGGCCTGCATCAAGGCGATGATCGAGAAGGTCGTCGACCGGATGTACGCCGAGATCGACGACAACCGGTTCCTGGAGGTCACCTACGCCAACGGTGACAAAGAGGTCATGTACTTCAAGGACTTCAACTCCGGGGCGATGATCCAGAACGTCGTCGACCGGGCGAAGAAGAACGCCATCAAGTCGGTGCTGGAGACCGGCCAGCCCGGCCTGCGTATTCAGCATCTGCTGGATTCGATCGTCGACGAGTTCGCCGAGAACGAGGATCTGCCCAACACCACCAACCCCGATGACTGGGCGCGGATCTCGGGCAAGAAGGGCGAGCGGATCGTCTACATCCGCACCCTGGTCACCGGCAAGAGCTCGAGCGCGTCGCGGGCCATCGACACCGAATCCAACCTGGGCCAGTACCTGTAGGGATCACCCCTGGCGCGAGGGTGCGTGTCTGTGCGGCGACACGCCCAAAATGTCGTACATTGATGCACGCTCGCGCCGGCCAACGAGCCGCGCGACTACGCTCGACCTGATGCGACTCCGCTTTTCTCCCGACGATGAGGACGCCTTCAACGAGGCCCGTGATGCATTGCTCGACGAATTCGTCCGCTGGCTGGACCGACCCGAACCAGAGTGTGCCGAGTTGGTCGGCGATGCCGGGCTGTTTCTGGACTGGCGCCACGGCTACTCCACCGGGGTGCTCGACGAGTTCACCGAGGACGACATCTCCGAGTTCCTGCTGGAGTGGTGCCCGCGCAAACTGAGCGCCCCACCCGAGGGCGCGGCGGGTACATGTCGGGCGGTCGGCGCCTTCATCGAGTTCCTGTTCCGCACCCGGCGGCTGGTCGGTGGCGCCGACCGAGCCGCCCGGCTGATGACGCTCGCCGATGACCTGGCGCCGGCGATGCGCGATGCGATGGCCGACCCGGCGAACTTCGGGATGGCCAAATCGATGTTCGCCGGTCTCGGTGATGTGTCCGGACTGTCGATGGATGAGTTGAAGGCCGTTGTGCAGCAGCAGATGGATGCGCACAACGTGTTGCCGATCGAGCAGCGCAGGGCGGCCACGGACCGCTTCTTCGAACCGGAGCCCGAGCCATTGGAGCTGCCGTTCGTGTACGTCCCGCCGCCGATCGCCGAGGTCGAGGAGGGAGCAACTGCCGCACCTTTGCTGGTGAAGGTTCACGCGCTGCGCGGGTATCTGGGTCCGGACGGCAAGCCGTTGACGCAGAAGGGCAACCTCAAGCTGGCCGACGGCCGGGCGTTGATCGCGCTGCTGGACACCGGCGACGTGATGGACCCGAAGATCGGCGCCAAGACCTTCAAGACGAAGTCGACCGAGGAGCTGAGCCGGCTGACGTTCATCCTCGACGTCGCCAAACAAGCCGGTGCTGTCCGGGTGCACAAACGGTGCCTGGTCTCGGTGAAGGCGTGGGGCACTCGGTCGCCACTAAAGGGCGCGGCCGGGCTGTTCGACGCGATCATGGAGCTTGGCCCGTTGAAATCGCGGATCTACTACCGGAATTCGCTGTTGGACCTGCTCGACGAGTTGCTTGACGACGGGATCGTGCACTGGCTGGCGCCGCTGCTCGGCTATCGCACCGAGATGTCATTCGACGACATCGTCGAGTGGGCCCGATCAGTGGTGGATCAGCAACTTGCGCCGTATCGGCCGGATCACTGGTCACCGGACCTGGTCGACCGCCTGGTGCAGAAAAAGATCGCCCGGATAATGGAGAAACTCGAGCTGGCCGGGGTGCTGTGCTGGGCGGATCGGATCGAGACGGCGGATTCCTACGGCGACATAGAGTACGGCGGTGGCCGGGTCGTGCTGACCGCCCTGGGCCGTCACGTCCTTCCCGATTATCTCGACGAGGCCGGGTATGCGCTGCGGCGCGCCGAAGACCTCACCGATGCCGACGGCGCAGCACTCATCGATGCCTTGATCGGGGCGGACGGTGTTGCCCACGACTCCGTGCTGGCCGGCTGGCAGCCGGGAAGATCTACGGTGGAGCGGGTCGAGATGATCTGCTCGGCACTGGTTGCGGCGCCCGATGCCAAGCGCCGGGTGATGGGTTTTCACGCGCTGGACCTGTTCGACCTCGACACCGCCGAACCACTCGTCCGCCAGTTGCTGGACAGCCAGGTGGCCGGGCATGCAGCGTTGTGGCTGATGGCGCGTGATCGCGCTGACGTCGCCACGCTCGGCGGTTTCGTTGATGCACTGGTGCGGGTGGACATCCTCGCGGGTGAGCTGGATGACCCGGATGAACTTTGTGAGGCCTTCCTTGCCGACCCGGATCCGCTGCGACTACTCGACGACATGTGGCGACAGGCCACACCCGAGACGGTGTTGGTCCTTGACATGCTGGGTAGCCACCTCAAGGACCCGAAACTTGCCAAAGCGGCCCGCAAGGCCGCCATGCGTCACCGCAGTTGGATGGCCAACCGTCCGTGAGCCGCCCACCGGATCTCCGGGTGGTCTCAGCGCTCAAAGAATGGGCGTGTACCTCATGTTCGGGCACCGGCGACCTGTTGTTCATGGAGGACGCGGGTCCGCTGTGTCTGGGCTGCGCAGACCTCGGGCACCTGGAATTTCTGCCCTCCGGTGACGCGGCGATGACCAGACGCGCCAAGAAGGCCAGTGGGCTCTCGGCGGTGGTGGTGCGCTGGAGTCGGTCACGAAAGCGCTATGAGCGCCAAGGCATCCTGGCTGAACCAGAGGCGATCGAGCATGCGGTAGCGGTAGGATCCGCTCGAAGCGGGGCCGGCCGGGCGCTGGAACCAGGTGCCGTTCCTCTCGCTGTGGTCGCGTCGGTCCGGCACGCCGACACCGGCTACGACGAACTGCTGATGTCCGGCGTCGACCGGAAAGCGGCTCGGGAACCGATATCTGGCCGCGTCGATGCCGTCCTCGATGGCTGGCAGACGCCCTCGCCTAGGCTCTAGGTCATGCAACGGATCATCGGGACCGAAGTCGAATACGGCATCGCTTCGCCGTCGGATCCGACCGCGAACCCGATCCTGACCTCCACCCAGGCGGTGCTGGCGTATGCCGCCGCCGCCGGAATCCCGCGTGCCAAGCGCACCCGCTGGGACTACGAGGTGGAGTCCCCGCTGCGCGACGCCCGCGGTTTCGACCTGAGCCGTTCGTCCGGCCCGCCGCCGATCATTGACGCCGACGAGGTCGGGGCGGCCAACATGATCCTGACCAATGGGGCCCGGCTCTACGTCGACCACGCCCACCCGGAGTACTCCGCGCCGGAGGTCACCGACCCGCTGGACGCGGTGATCTGGGACAAGGCCGGCGAGCGGGTGATGGAGGCCGCCGCCCGCCATGTGGCCAGCGTTCCGGGTGCCGCCAAGCTGCAGCTGTACAAGAACAACATCGACAACAAGGGCGCCTCCTACGGCACCCACGAGAACTATCTGATGAGTCGGCAGACCCCGTTCACGTCTATCATCGCCGGGTTGACCCCGTTCCTGGTGTCCCGGCAGGTCGTCACCGGCTCCGGCCGGGTCGGGCTGGGTGCCTCCGGTGACGAACCGGGTTTCCAACTCTCCCAGCGCGCCGACTACATCGAGGTCGAGGTGGGCCTGGAGACCACCCTCAAGCGCGGCATCATCAACACCCGCGACGAGCCGCACGCCGACGCCGACAAGTACCGCCGGCTGCACGTCATCATCGGCGACGCCAACCTGGCCGAGACCTCGACGTATCTGAAGGTGGGCACCACCGCCCTCGTCCTCGACCTGATCGAGGAGGGCCACGAGCACGGAATCGATTTGAGTGATCTGGTCCTGGCTCGCCCGGTGCGCGCGGTGCACGTCATCAGCCGCGACCCCACCTTGCGGGCGACGGTGGCGCTGGCCGACGGTCGCGAGATGACCGGCCTTGCGCTGCAACGGATTTACCTCGACCGGGTGACCAAGCTGGTGGACGTACGCGACCCCGACCCGCGGGCCACCGACATCCTTGAGACCTGGGCGCGGGTTCTCGATCAGCTGGAACGCGACCCGATGGAGTGCGCCGACCTGCTGGACTGGCCGGCCAAGCTGCGTCTGCTGGAGGGCTTCCGGCAGCGGGAGAACCTGACCTGGTCGGCACCGCGACTGCACCTGATCGACCTGCAGTACTCCGATGTGCGCCTCGACAAGGGCCTCTACAACCGGCTGGTGGCCCGCGGCTCCATGCAGCGGCTGATCACCGAGCAGCAGGTGCTCGACGCGGTGGACAACCCGCCCACCGACACCCGTGCCTACTTCCGCGGTGAGTGCCTGCGCCGGTTCGGGGCCGATATCGCCGCCGCCAGCTGGGACTCGGTGATCTTCGACCTGGGCGGCGAGTCGCTGGTGCGCATTCCGACGCTGGAGCCGCTGCGCGGCAGCAAGGCACACGTCGGGGCATTGCTGGACTCGGTGGACAGCGCGGCTGAACTGGTCGAACAACTCACCACGTAGCCACCGCGCGCCTTAGCCAGCGTCGGCGTCGGCGCCGACGGTAGGGTGGAGAAACCGGCGTGCGCGTCATGCGCAGGCCGATGGAGACGCAGGAGGCAGCGATGGCTCAGGAGCAGACCAAGCGTGGCGGTGGCGGCGGCGATGACGACGACCCCACCGGTCCCGCGGCCGCCGGCCAGGAGCGTCGCGAGAAGCTGACCGGCGAGACCGACGATCTGCTCGACGAGATCGACGACGTGCTGGAGGAGAACGCCGAGGACTTCGTCCGCGCATACGTCCAAAAGGGCGGCCAGTGAGCTGGCCCTTCCATGACCGTCTTCCTACCGCTGCCGCGCTTCCCGGGTTGCCGTCGAGCTCGGTAGACCTGTCGTCGTTCTCGGATTTTCTGCGCCGGCAGGCACCGGATCTGTTGCCGGCCGGCGGTAACAGCCTGCAGGGGTTGTCCGGCGCCGACCTGCCGCACGGTACCACGATCGTTGCGCTGAAATACCCGGGTGGTGTGCTGATGGCCGGCGATCGGCGCTCCACCCAGGGCAACATGATCGCCGGGCGTGACGTACGCAAGGTCTACGTCACCGACGACTACACGGCCACCGGGATCGCGGGCACCGCGGCGGTGGCGGTCGAGTTCGCCCGGCTCTACGCCGTCGAACTGGAGCACTACGAAAAGCTCGAAGGGGTGCCGCTGACGTTCGCCGGCAAGGTCAACCGGCTGGCGATCATGGTGCGCGGCAACCTCGGTGCGGCCATGCAGGGGTTGCTGGCGCTGCCGCTGCTGGTGGCCTATGACATCGACGAGGCCGACGGACAGCACGCCGGACGCATCGTGTCGTTCGACGCCGCCGGGGGCTGGAACATCGAGGAGGAGGGCTACCAGTCGGTCGGCTCGGGCTCGATCTTCGCCAAGTCGTCGATGAAGAAGCTCTACGCGCAGGTGACCGACGCCGACTCGGCGCTGCGGGTGGCCGTCGAGGCGCTCTATGACGCCGCCGACGACGACTCCGCCACCGGCGGACCGGATCTGGTGCGCGGTATCTATCCGACCGCGGTGACGATCGGTGCCGAAGGCGCCGTCGACATCCCCGAGGACCGCATCGCCGAACTGGCACG
This sequence comes from Mycobacterium zoologicum, assembly GCF_020181635.2. Classification (NCBI taxonomy): domain Bacteria; kingdom Bacillati; phylum Actinomycetota; class Actinomycetes; order Mycobacteriales; family Mycobacteriaceae; genus Mycobacterium; species Mycobacterium zoologicum. The sequence continues at coordinate 64,904 of NZ_JAYJJS010000011.1, forward strand.
CGAGGTCATCGAGAACCGTACTCGCGGGACCGCTTCGGGACCGCGCACCAAGCGGGGTAAGAAATGAGTTTTCCGTATTTCATCTCGCCCGAGCAGGCGATGCGTGAGCGTGGCGAGCTCGCCCGCAAGGGGATTGCCCGCGGGCGCAGCGTGGTGGCGCTGGCCTACGCCGATGGTGTGCTGTTCGTCGCCGAAAACCCTTCGCGCTCACTGCAGAAGATCAGTGAGCTCTATGACCGGGTCGGCTTCGCCGGCGCGGGCCGCATCAACGAGTTCGAGAACCTGCGCCGCGGCGGCATCCAGTTCGCCGACACCCGCGGGTATGCCTATGACCGCAAGGACGTCACCGCGCGGCAGCTGGCCAATGTCTACGCGCAGACTCTCGGCACCATCTTCACCGAGCAGGCCAAGCCTTACGAGGTGGAGCTGTGTGTGGCCGGGGTGGCCTACCAGGGTCAGACGAAAGCCCCTGAGCTGTACCGGATCACCTATGACGGCTCGATCTACGATGAACCGCATTTCGTGGTGATGGGCGGTACCACCGAGCCGGTGATCGCCGCACTCAAGGAGTCCTACGCCGAGAACGCTCCGCTGGCCGACGCCCTGCGGCTGGCGGTGGACGCCTTGCAGCAGCCTGATGCCGCCAATGGCGCCGGGCCCCGCAAGCTGGGGCCGGGCACTCTGGAGGTGGCCATCCTGGACGCCAACCGGCCGCGGCGGGCGTTTCGGCGGATCGCCCGGTCGACGCTGGAAGAGCTTCTGCCGCAGCAGGATTCCGATACCAAGGACTGACAACGCCATCGGCGCGGCTTTGGAGTACGTCTCGCTGGGCTACGCCGTGGTGGCCTATCAGCTCATGCGGTCCCCCGGTTTGGCGTGGTTCGTTCAGGTGCTGGCAGACGTGGTCGGCGGCGGGCCCAGGGTTATCGGTCGATCCGGAAACGCTTGACCCGCGCCCCTGCGCCCGAGGCCAACTCGACGCGACTGCGCGGCACCCCGAAATGCTCGGCCAGCACCCGGATCACGGCGGCGTTCGCCTTGCCGTCCACGGCCTGCTCCCGCACGTAGATCGTTAATTGACCGTCGTCGTCGGCTTCTATCAGCGGGCCCTTGCGGCTGCCGGGTTTTACCTTCACGACGACGGTTTCGGTGCTGCTCACGGCAACAGCATCCCCGGCCCGCGAGCGTGCACAGTTGTACAGCCCATCCCGGCGTGTCGCGTACAAACATGCACGCCGGCGGGAGAGGGCCGGCCGCGCGAACCCTACCGCGCGACGATCACCGACGAGCCGTGCCCGAACAGGCCCTGGTTGGCGGTGACGCCGACGGTGGCGCCCTCGACCTGCCGGCCGGTGGCCTGACCGCGCAGCTGCCAGGTCAGCTCGCACACCTGGGCAATGGCCTGCGCCGGGATCGCCTCACCGAAGCAGGCCAGCCCGCCGGACGGGTTCACCGGCACCCGGCCACCGATGGTGGTGGCGCCGCTGCGCAGCAGCTGCTCGCCCTCACCCTTGGCGCACAGACCCAGGTGCTCGTACCAGTCGATCTCGAGTGCGGTGGACAGGTCGTAGACCTCGGCCAGGCTGACGTCATCCGGGCCGATCCCGGCTTCGGCGTAAGCCGCGTCCAGGATCTGGTCCTTGAACACCCGGTCTGATCCCGGCACGACCGCGGTGGAATCGGTTGCGATGTCCGGCAATTCGGGCAGGTGCTGGGGGTACTGCGGGGTCACAGTGGACACCGCGCGCACCGACGGTACGCCGTCGAGCGAGCCGAGGTGCTTCTTCGCGAACTCCGCGCTGGCCACGATCAGCGCCGCAGCCCCGTCGGAGGTCGCGCAGATGTCGAGCTGGCGCAGCGGGTCGGAGACCACCGGGCTGGCCAGCACGTCGGCGACCGCGGATTCCTTGCGGTAACGGGCATTCGGGTTGTTCAGACCGTGCCGGGAGTTCTTCACCTTCACCTGGGCGAAGTCCTCGGAGGTCGCGCCGTAAAGGTCCATCCGGCGGCGCGCCAGCAGCGCGAAGTACACCGGGTTCATCGCCCCGATCAGGTGGAACCGCTGCCAGTCCGGGTCGTTCTTGCGCTCACCGCCGACCGGGGCGAACGCGCCCTTGGGGGTGGTGTCGGCGCCGATCACCAGCGCCACGTCGCAGAACCCGGCCAGGATCTGGGCCCGGGCGCTCTGCAGCGCCTGCGAACCGGAGGCGCAGGCGGCATAGCTCGAGGACACCGGAACCCCGTTCCAGCCCAGCTTCTGGGCGAACGTCGAACCGGCGATGAAGCCCGGGTAGCCGTTGCGGATGGTGTCCGCGCCGGCGATGAACTGGATCTGGGTCGCGTTCAGGCCGGCGTCGGCCAGCGCGGCGCGAGCGGCCACCACCCCGTACTCGGTGAAGTCGCGGCCCCACTTACCCCACGGGTGCATGCCCGCGCCCAGGATGTACAGCGGCTCAGCCATTGGAGTCCACCTTCTTCCATGCGTAAACGGTGCGTTGCACGCCGTCGTCGTCGGTGTAGAGCGGCATGGTGGCCAGCTCCATCTCCATACCGACCTTCAAGTCCGCGGCCAGCGTGCCCTCGACCACCTTTCCCAGCACGATCAGGCCCTCGTCGGCCAGTTCCACCGCGGCGATCGCGAACGGCTCGAACGGGTCGGACGGCGGATACGGCGCCGGAGGCAGGTACCGGTTCTCGGTGTAGCTCCAGATCGTGCCGCGCCGCGACAACGCGACGGGCTCGAGCACATCGCCGTCGCAGGCGGGGTTGGGACAGTTGTTCTCACGCGACGGGAACACATAGGTGCCGCACTGCGGACACTTGGCGCCGATCAGGTGGGGGAGGCCGGCGTCGTCGGTGGCGAACCACCCGTCGATGGCCGGCTGCGAGGCTACGTCTGGCACCCGGTCAGCGTACCCAACCGCGAAGCCAAACTGAAACGTGTTGCAATTCCACCGGCCGCACCGGGCGCCCACCCGCGGTGCCTAGAGTTGGGGCCGTGAGCCAGACCCAACCCACCCTGCTGCTCCTGGACGGAAACTCGCTGGCATATCGGGCGTTCTACGCCCTGCCCGCGGAGAACTTCAAGACCCGCAGTGGCCTGACCACCAACGCCGTCTACGGGTTCACCGCGATGCTGATCAATCTGCTGCGCGACGAAGCCCCCACCCACGTCGCCGCCGCGTTCGACGTCTCCCGGCAGACGTTCCGCTCCGAGCGGTTCCCGGAATACAAGGCGACCCGCTCGGCGACCCCCGATGAGTTCCGCGGCCAGATCGACATCACCAAGGAAGTGCTCAATGCGCTGGGCATCACCACGCTGTCCGAGGCCGGCTACGAGGCCGACGACCTGATCGCCACCCTGACCACCCAGGCTGACGCCGAGGGCTACCGGGTGCTGGTGGTCACCGGCGACCGGGACGCACTGCAGCTGGTCAACGACAACGTGACCGTGCTCTACCCGCGCAAAGGCGTCAGCGACCTGACCCGGTTCACCCCGGATGCCGTCGTCGAGAAGTACGGCCTGACCCCGGCGCAGTACCCGGACTTCGCGGCGCTGCGCGGCGACCCCAGCGACAACCTGCCCGGCATTCCCGGTGTGGGGGAGAAGACCGCCGCGAAGTGGATCACCGAATACGGCTCGCTGCAGGGCCTGGTCGACCAGGTCGACACCGTCAAGGGCAAGGTCGGAGATTCGTTGCGCGCCAACCTGTCCACGGTGATCCTCAACCGGGAACTGACCGACCTGGTGCGCAACGTGCCGCTGGCGCAGACGCCCGACACGCTGCGGCTGGTGCCGTGGGACCGCGAGCAGATCCACCAGCTCTTCGACGACCTGGAGTTCCGGGTGCTGCGCGACCGGCTGTTCGAAACCCTCGCGACGGCCGAGCCCGAGGTCGAGGAGGGCTTCGAGGTTCGCGGCGGTGCGCTGGAGCCGGGAGCGGTCGCGGCCTGGCTGGCCGAACACGCCGCCGACGGCAGGCGGGCCGGGCTGACCGTGATCGGCAGCCACCGCAGCTTCGACAGCGATGCCACCGCACTGGCGATCGCCGCCGCCGACGGCGAGGGCGGCTACCTCGACACAGCCACGCTGACCGCAGACGACGAGACGGCGCTGGCCGCGTGGCTGGCCGACCCGGCCCGACCCAAGGCGGCCCACGAGGCCAAGCTGGCCAACCACGACCTCGCCGGGCGCGGCTGGACACTGGACGGCGTCACCAGCGACACCGCCCTGGCCGCCTACCTGGTGCGGCCCGGCCAGCGCAGCTTCAGCCTCGACGACCTGTCGGTGCGTTACCTGCGGCGCGAGCTGCGGGCCGAATCCGATGAGCAACAACAGCTCTCGCTGCTCGACGACACCGACGGCGTGGACGATCAGGCGATTCAGACCGCGATCCTGCGGGCGCGCGCGGTCACCGATCTGGCCGATGCGCTGGACGCCGAGCTGGCCCGCATCGATTCCACGGCACTGCTCGCCGACATCGAACTGCCCGTCCAGCGGGTGCTCGCCGAACTGGAGACCGCCGGGATCGCCGTCGACCTCGATCACCTGAACGGGCTGCAGAGCCGGTTCGGCGATGCGATCCGCGACGCCGCCGAAGCCGCCTACGCGGTGATCGGCAAGCAGATCAACCTCGGCTCACCCAAGCAGCTGCAGGTGGTGCTCTTCGATGAGCTGGGCATGCCCAAGACCAAGAAGACCAAGACCGGCTACACCACCGACGCCGATGCGCTCCAGACCCTGTTCGACAAGACCGGGCATCCGTTCCTGGAACACCTGCTGGCCCACCGCGACGTCACCCGGCTGAAGGTGACCGTCGACGGATTGCTGAAATCCGTTGCCTCCGATGGCCGAATCCACACCACGCTGAATCAGACCATCGCCGCCACCGGCCGGCTGTCGTCCACCGAACCCAACCTGCAGAACATCCCGGTCCGCACCGACGCCGGCCGCCAGATCCGCGACGCGTTTGTTGTCGGTAGCGGTTACACCGAGCTGATGACGGTCGACTACAGCCAGATCGAGATGCGCATCATGGCGCACCTGTCGCGGGATGCGGGCCTGATCGAGGCGTTCAACACCGGTGAGGATCTGCATTCGTTCGTCGGGTCGCGGGCGTTCGGCGTGCCCATCGACGAGGTGTCTGCGGACATGCGGCGCCGCGTCAAGGCGATGTCCTACGGCCTGGCCTACGGGCTGAGCGCCTACGGACTGTCCTCCCAGCTCAAGATCTCCACCGAAGAGGCCAAGGAGCAGATGGACGCCTACTTCGACCGCTTCGGCGGCGTGCGCGACTATCTGCACGAGGTCGTCGAGCAGGCCCGCAAGGACGGCTACACCTCCACGGTGCTGGGCCGGCGGCGCTACCTGCCGGAGCTGGACAGCAGCAACCGCCAGGTCCGTGAATCCGCCGAGCGCGCCGCGCTCAACGCCCCGATCCAGGGCAGCGCCGCCGACATCATCAAGGTGGCGATGATCGACGTCGACACTGCCCTCAAGGCCTCCGGGCTGCGGTCACGGATGCTGCTGCAGGTGCACGACGAGCTGCTGTTCGAGGTGGCCGACGGTGAGCGCGAGCCGCTGGAGGCGCTGGTACGCGACAAGATGGGCAACGCCTACGAGCTCAGCGTTCCGCTGGAGGTCGCGGTGGGATACGGGCGCAGCTGGGACGCCGCCGCGCACTGAGCCGGTGCGGCCCACACGGGCATCGAAAGACAAGGGAAATCCCTGTATCGCGGCGCCCTGCTTCTCGTTCGGTGATGAATCGACACACCTGTTCCACTGGGCGGGCGACAAATGGCTTTCGGACCGCGGCATGTGGACTGTGGACGGCATCACGTTCACGAACCGCTACGGCCACACTGCCACCGTGTCCTAGACGCGAGCTTCTAGGTCGAATGCATTGCCGATGGCTTCGGCCAGGGCGGGCTCCTGCGATGCGAGCAGGAAGCCGATCTGACGGCCAAGGGCGGTCACCGGAATGGTTTGGACGTTGTCGCAACTGACGACCGACGGCTGGTCCAGCCCGTTGACGGCGCCGACCGGGACCTCGGTGGACAGCCCTCGGACCGTTGACGTGATCGGCGCGACGGTGACGTTGGTGAGATGCGGACGCACGAGCTCGCGGGTGAGGATCAGGACGGGCCGGGTCTTGTCGAGCTGAGCGATGTGGATGGGTCGCATCAGTCGATGTCGAGGGCGGCGCCTGCAGCGTGGCCGGCCAGCGAGTCCAGATCGCTCGCCGCGGGTGCGCCGGCCGCGAGAATCTGCGCGTCGCGTTCGGCGAGACGGCGGCGACGCTCCCGTTCCAGCGCCCGCACCACGACGGCCGCCCGGCTGCGGGCGCCCTCATGCCGGACCTCGCCATCGATGAAGGCGACGATCTCGTCGGGCAATCTCACCGCGATCTGGGTGCTCACCCGACCGATGGTACCAGTTTGGGATGCAGTCGCCTGATCCCTACCGCCGCGCCGGCAGCGGCGACCGGTAGCCGGCCATGGTGTGCAGTACCGGCGCCGCGGCCCGCGCGGCCACCACCCCGTAGGCATCCTCGTGCTGCAGCGCGTACACCTCCGGGTCGCCGAAGCCGCGATCGATGCGGTCGCGCACGAAGGCAAGCTTGACCACCTGGGCGGCGAAACTCTTCACCGACCTGCCGGCGGGCCGGCCACCGATGCGCCGCGCCTCGCGGATCGCCAGCTTGCGGCTGCGGATCGAGCCCAGCCAGGTCTGCTCGTTCGGGCTGATCAGCCGGTCCGCCACCATCGTCGGCAACGTGACGGCCACCAGGTGCTGCTCGTGGCGGCGGCTCACCATGGCCAGCGTCACCATCAGCACGAAGATCGGGACCATCCAGAACACGTAGGTCACCAGGAACGCCTGACCGCCGCCCATCGCCAGCGAGGCGTTCCACAGCGCATGCATGCCCACCGCCGCCAGGTAGCCGAGCAGAATCATCAATGCCTTGGCCCAGAACCCGTGGCGGCGCAGCGCGAAGAACACCCCGATGCCCGTCATCGTGGTGAACAGCGGGTGCGCGAACGGCCCGAAGATCAACCGCATGATCGCGACAGTGGCCATCTTGGCCGGTGATTCGGCCGGCGCGATGTAGACGATGTCCTCCATCCAGGCGAAGCCCACCGCGGTCACGCCGGCGTAGACCATGCAGTCGGTCAGGGAGTTCAGGTGGTGGCGTCGCCGGCCGGTCAGCATGATCAGCAGGAACAAGCCCTTGGCGGCCTCTTCGATGAACGGCGCCTGGATCGCCGCCTGGTCGAACGACTTCGACACCAGCGGTTTGATCTCGGCCACCGTGGACCCGAACGTCTCCAGGCCCACCGCCAGCAGCACCGCCACCGAGGCACCCCAAAGGAACGCCAGCTGCAGCAGACGGCGGGGTTCGGGCTCCCAGCGGTCCAGCCAGCGATAGCACAACAGCACCACCAGCATCGCCATGCTCGACAGCACCAAAGCGGTCAGGGTGCCGCCCGGATTTGACGCCGTGAACAGCAACACCAGCAGCGTCGTCAGGATGGCCAGCAGGATGATGACGAGGCGCGACGCTCCGACCTTGCGGTTCCGCATCTGGGGCATAGCGAGGCAGCGTAGACCACCGGTTTGTCCAGCGTGCAACGTGTCGAGTAGCCTCAACAGGTAGTCCGCGACCGGTCCCCAGACCTACATCGTGGGCCACCGCATGCTCAGGCATGCGTGACTAGACCATCACGACCCAGTCCCTACTACCTCAACTTGTCCGGAGCAACCCAACACATGCCAAGTCCCACCGTCACCTCGCCGCAAGTAGCCATCAACGACATTGGCTCGGCCGAGGACTTTCTCGCCGCCATCGACAAAACGATCAAGTACTTCAACGATGGCGACATCGTGGAAGGGACGATCGTCAAGGTTGACCGGGACGAGGTCCTGCTCGACATCGGTTACAAGACCGAAGGCGTCATCCCCTCTCGCGAGCTGTCCATCAAGCACGACGTCGACCCCCACGAGGTGGTGTCCGTCGGTGACGAGGTCGAGGCTCTGGTCCTGACCAAAGAGGACAAAGAGGGTCGTCTGATCCTGTCCAAGAAGCGCGCCCAGTACGAGCGCGCCTGGGGCACCATCGAAGAGCTCAAGGAGAAGGACGAGGCCGTCAAGGGCACCGTCATCGAGGTCGTCAAGGGCGGCCTGATCCTCGACATCGGTCTGCGCGGCTTCCTGCCAGCCTCCCTGGTGGAGATGCGCCGGGTTCGCGACCTGCAGCCCTACATCGGCAAAGAGATCGAAGCCAAGATCATCGAGCTGGACAAGAACCGCAACAACGTGGTGCTGTCCCGTCGCGCCTGGCTGGAGCAGACCCAGTCCGAGGTGCGCAGCGAGTTCCTCAACCAGCTGCAGAAGGGCGCCGTCCGCAAGGGCGTCGTGTCCTCGATCGTCAACTTCGGCGCGTTCGTCGACCTGGGCGGCGTGGACGGCCTGGTGCACGTCTCCGAACTGTCCTGGAAGCACATCGACCACCCGTCCGAGGTGGTTCAGGTGGGCGACGAGGTCACCGTCGAGGTGCTCGACGTCGACATGGACCGCGAGCGCGTCTCGCTGTCGCTCAAGGCCACCCAGGAAGACCCGTGGCGGCACTTCGCCCGCACCCACGCGATCGGCCAGATCGTGCCGGGCAAGGTCACCAAGCTGGTGCCGTTCGGTGCGTTCGTCCGAGTCGAGGAGGGTATCGAGGGCCTGGTGCACATCTCCGAGCTGGCTGAGCAGCACGTCGAGGTGCCGGACCAGGTGGTCGCGGTCGGCGACGACGCCATGGTCAAGGTCATCGACATCGACCTGGACCGCCGCCGGATCTCGCTGAGCCTCAAGCAGGCCAACGAGGACTACACCGAGGAGTTCGACCCGTCGAAGTACGGCATGGCCGACAGCTACGACGAGCAGGGCAACTACATCTTCCCCGAGGGCTTCGACGCCGAGACCAACGAGTGGATCGAGGGTTTCGACAAGCAGCGCACCGAGTGGGAGGCCCGCTACGCCGAGGCCGAGCGCCGGCACAAGATGCACACCACGCAGATGGAGAAGTTCGCCGAGGTCGCTCAGGCCGAGTCGTCGCACTCCAGCTCGAACGGTTCGCATCGTGACGACGCGCCGGCCGGTGGTTCGCTGGCCAGCGACGAGCAGCTCGCCGCACTGCGCGAGAAGCTCGCCGGCAACAGCGCGTAGTAGCGCCTGGGCGATTTGAAGGGACGCAGGTGCTGCGTATCGGTCTGACCGGCGGTATCGGCGCCGGTAAGTCGACGGTGTCGGCCACCTTCAGTCGCCACGGCGGCGTCATCGTCGATGGCGACGTCATCGCTCGTGAAGTGGTGGAGCCCGGTACCGAAGGCCTGACCGCACTGGTCGAGGCCTTCGGGCCGGGCATCCTGCTTTCCGACGGAAGTCTGGATCGCCCGGCCCTGGCGGCGATAGCGTTCAGCGACGAGGACAAGCGGGCCACCCTGAACGGGATCGTGCACCCGCTGGTGGCACGCCGCCGGGCGGAGCTGATCGCCGCCGCCGGTGACGATGCCGTGATCATCGAGGACATCCCGCTGCTGGTCGAGTCGCAGATGGCGCCGATGTTCCCCCTGGTGATCGTCGTGCACGCGGACGTCGAAGTGCGGGTGGCCCGACTGCTCACCCACCGCGGCATGTCCGAGGACGACGCCCGGGCCCGCATCGCCGCGCAGGCCACCGAGCCGCAGCGGCGCGACGTCGCCGACGTGTGGCTGGACAACTCCGGGTCCCCCGACGACCTGGCGGCGCAGGCACTGCAACTCTGGGAGCAGCGCATCCTGCCGTTCGCCGACAACATCAAGGCCGGCCGAGCGGTGCCGTTGCCGACGACGCCGGTGCCGGCCGATCCGACCTGGGCGGATCAGGCGCAGCGCATCCTGGCCCGGTTGCGGACCCACTGCGGGCACCGGGCGCAGCGCATCGAGCATGTCGGCCCGACCGCGGTGGCCGGGCAGGGCGCTCCGGACGTCATCGACATACAGGTCACGGTGGAATCCGTCGCGGTGGCCGACGAGCTCGTCGAGCCGCTACTGGCCGCCGGCTACCCCCGCGTCAGCTCCGATGCCTACGCCTCCGCGGACCCGGGGCGACCCACCGCGGTTCGGGTGGTGTCTGCAGGGGCCTGATCAGGCCATGCTGCTGATCAGCGCGCCGCACAGCATTGCGCCGACATGCGGGTCGTTGGTGTTGCCCCAGGTGTTGACGAACCGGTCGCTCTTGACGGTGGTGACGTCGTCGACCTTGATCTCACAGTGCACGTTCGCCGTCGTCGGGAACTTCAGCCGGATCACCATGCCGGCCTTGCTCGGGTCTGCCATCACGGTGTTGGCCTCGAACGGTGCGCCGAACCCGTCGAGGTCCGCGCTGGCGGTCTCGGTGTCGTTGCGCATGAACGTGACCACGCTGCCGGTGGTCCAGGCGTCGACCCTGGCGATGTAGGTGACGTTGTGCAGCTCCTCGGCGGCGGACGCCGGCGCCGGGATCAACTGACCGCAGCCCAGCACGGCCACAGCGGTCGCGATCGCGGCACTCAGTCTCAGGTTGACGTTCATGGTCACGAGGTTACCCGGCCCAGGACAGTTGCATCCCGTAGTCGCCGCTCAACCACTCGTGGAGGTCGTAGCCGTGCCGTGCCAGGCCGTCGACGGCGGTCACCGCCCGCAGCACCGCCCGCTCGGCGGCTTCCTCGCTGAGCAGCCCGGCCCGTACGGCGGTCAGCAGCTCGTCGGTGTCGGCGAGCTCGACGCCGGCCCCGGTACGCACCACCAGGTCCAGATAGTGGTCCTGGGAGTGCCAGCGCTCCGGGCCCGCGGTGTAGTCGCCGACGTCAAGGTAGAAGTCCTGGTCGCGCTCGTGGCCCGGATTGAAGTGGAAGACTGTCGCGCGCAGTCCCAGCGTGGGCAGCAGCCACGACTCCAGATACCGGAACTGGGCCCGGCCCGGGGTGGGCCGGGCGACGTAGAGACCCCACGGCTGCACCGTGAAGACGTCGACGTCGCGCACCACACCCTTCGGGTCGGTGTTGGTGTAGGCGACCAGGTCGAAGGTCTCCTGCTTGGGGGCGTGCACCGCTGGCCTCCTCTCACTGTCAGATACCCGGCTTACCCTGGGTGCGTGGCTTTCGCAACGGAACACCCCGTGATCGCACATTCCGAATACCGCCCGGCCGGTGACGCGGTCGACGGCCTGGTGCGTACCGGCGGCCGTTTCGATGTGGTCAGCGAATATCAGCCGGCCGGCGACCAGCCCACCGCCATCGCCGACCTGGAGCGCCGGATCGCCGCGGGGGAGAAGGACGTGGTGCTGCTCGGGGCCACCGGCACCGGCAAGTCAGCCACCGCGGCCTGGCTCATCGAACGGTTGCAGCGCCCCACCCTGGTGATGGCGCCGAACAAGACGCTGGCCGCGCAACTCGCCAATGAGTTACGAGAGATGTTGCCGCACAACGCTGTTGAATACTTCGTCTCGTACTACGACTACTACCAGCCGGAAGCCTACATAGCCCAGACCGACACCTACATCGAGAAGGACAGCTCGATCAACGATGACGTGGAGCGGCTGCGTCACTCGGCGACCTCGAGCCTGCTGTCCCGGCGCGACGTGGTGGTGGTGGCCTCGGTGTCGTGCATCTACGGCCTGGGCACCCCGCAGTCCTACCTGGACCGCTCCGTCGAGCTGACGGTGGGTGCCGAGGTGCCGCGGGACGCACTGCTGAGGTTGCTGGTCGACGTCCAGTACACCCGCAACGACATGTCGTTCACCCGCGGCTCGTTTCGGGTGCGGGGCGACACCGTCGAGATCATCCCGTCCTATGAGGAGCTGGCGGTCCGCATCGAGTACTTCGGTGACGAGATCGAGGCGCTGTACTACCTGCATCCGCTCACCGGCGACGTGGTCCGCAAGGTCGACTCGCTGCGGATCTTCCCGGCCACGCACTATGTCGCCGGCCCGGAGCGCATGGGCCAGGCCATCTCCACCATCGAGGAGGAGCTCACCGAACGGCTCGCGGAGCTGGAGGGCCAGGGCAGGCTGCTGGAGGCCCAACGGCTGCGGATGCGCACCAACTACGACATCGAGATGATGCGCCAGGTCGGCTTCTGCTCGGGCATCGAGAACTACTCCCGACATATCGACGGTCGCGGTGCGGGCACGGCGCCGGCCACCCTGATCGACTACTTCCCGGAGGACTTCCTGCTCATCGTCGACGAGTCGCACGTCACCGTGCCGCAGATCGGCGCCATGTACGAGGGCGACATGTCGCGTAAGCGCAACCTGGTGGAGTTCGGCTTCCGGCTGCCCTCGGCGTGCGACAACCGGCCGCTGACCTGGGAGGAGTTCGCCGACCGTATCGGGCAGACGGTCTACATGTCGGCCACCCCGGGGCCCTACGAGCTAAGCCAGGCCGGTGGTGAGTTCGTCGAACAGGTGATCCGCCCCACCGGCCTGGTGGATCCGAAGGTCGTGGTCAAACCCACCAAGGGCCAGATCGACGACCTGATCGCCGAGATCCGCCAGCGCGCCGCGGCCGACGAGCGGGTGCTGGTGACCACCCTGACCAAGAAGATGGCCGAAGACCTCACCGACTATTTGCTCGAGATGGGGATCCGGGTGCGCTACCTGCACTCGGAGGTCGACACGCTGCGCCGGGTGGAACTGCTGCGTCAGTTGCGGCTCGGCGACTACGACGTCCTGATCGGCATCAACCTGTTGCGGGAGGGCCTGGACCTGCCGGAGGTGTCGCTGGTGTCGATCCTCGACGCCGACAAGGAGGGCTTCCTGCGTTCCACCCGCAGCCTGATCCAGACCATCGGCCGGGCGGCGCGCAACGTCTCCGGCGAGGTGCACATGTACGCCGACAAGATCACCGACTCGATGCGGGAGGCCATCGACGAGACCGACCGGCGCCGGGCAAAGCAGATCGCCTACAACGCGGAGAAGGGCATCGACCCGCAGCCGCTGCGCAAGAAGATCGCCGACATCCTCGACCAGGTGTACAGCGAAGCCGCCGACACCGAGGCCGGTGAGGTGGCGATCGCCGGGTCGGGCCGCAACTCCTCGCGGGGACGGCGGGCGCAGGGCGAGCCCGGCCGGGCCATTAGCGCCGGGGTTTTCGAGGGCCGGGACACCGCGGGCATGCCCCGCGCCGAACTGGCCGATCTGATCAAGGATCTCACCGAGCAGATGATGAACGCGGCCCGCGACCTGCAGTTCGAGCTGGCGGCCCGGATCCGCGACGAGATCAGCGATCTGAAGAAGGAGCTCCGGGGCATGGATGCGGCCGGGCTCAAGTGAGTCCCGTCGTCGTCGTGTCCGGTGCGCCGTGATTGACTTCAAGCGGTGGTGGATCTGACTGAATCGGTGGCGGCTGACGCCGCCGTGAGCACAGGCAGCTGGCGTGAGCTGCTCGGCCGGCGATATCTGGGCACCTCGGCCGTGCTGGCCGGGGGCGTGGCACTCTACGCCACCAACGAATTCCTCACGATCAGCCTGCTGCCCAGCACCATCAAAGACATCGGCGGCGAACGGTATTACGCCTGGGCCACCACGCTGTATCTGGTCGGCTCGGTGGTCGCCGCCGCGGCGGCCAACGCGGTGCTGGTGCGCATCGGCTCCCGCCTGGCCTACCTGGCCGGTGTGCTGTCCTTCGGTGTGGGCGCCGCGGTCTGCGCGATCGCCCCCCACATGGAGATTCTGTTGATCGGCCGAACCCTGCAGGGCATGGGCGGCGGCTTGTTGGCGGGGCTGGGGTATGCGCTGATCAACGCGGTGCTGCCCAGTTGGCTGTGGACCCGGGCGTCGGGACTGGTGTCGGCCATGTGGGGCGTCGGCACCCTGGTCGGGCCGGCCGCCGGCGGCCTGTTTGCCCAGTTCGGCGTCTGGCGATGGGCGTTCGGTCTGATGGTCGTGCTGTCCGGGGTGATGTGCGTGGCCGTCAGTGTGGTGCTGCGGGCCAGCCGCCCGAGTCAACACCACGAATCGATGGCCATCCCGGTGCGGTCGCTGCTGCTGCTCGGCGGCGCGGCGCTGGTGGTGAGCACCGCCCAGCTGCCGCGCAACATGCTCGGTGCGGCCGGCCTGCTGGTCGCCGGCGCCGGTCTGCTGGCGGTGTTCCTGGTCGTGGACCAGCGCTCGTCATCGGCGGTGCTGCCGCCCAGTGCCTTCCGGCCGGGCCGGGAGAAGTGGATCTACCTGACGTTGGGCCTGCTGATGGCCACCACGAAGGCCAACCTCTACATCCCGCTGCTCGGTCAGCGGCTGGCTCACCTGGCGCCGGTGATGGCCGGATTCCTGGGTGCCGCGCTGTCCACCGGCTGGACCATCAGCGAGATCGCCAGCGCCTCGGTCAGCAAGGCGCGGGTGGTCGTCGGACTGGTGATCTGCGGGCCGCTGGTGATGGCGGCGGGTTTGGCGGTGGTCGCGTTCGCCCGGATGAGCCATTACAACCCGACGGCGGTCGGCGCCATCTGGGCGATGGCACTGCTGGTCGTCGGGATGGGCGTCGGCGCCGGCTGGCCGCACCTGTCGGCGTGGGCCATGAGCTGCGTCGACGACCCCGCCGAAGGCGGTACGGCCGCCGCGGCCATCAACACCGTCACGCTGATCGGCGGAGCGTTCGGTGCAGGTATCGCCGGCCTGGTGGTCAACACCGCGATGAGCACCGGTGAACCGGCCGCCCGCTGGCTGTTCGCGATCTTCGCCGTGCTCGCCACCGCTGGGTGCGTGCTGTCCTATCGGGCCAGTCGCGACGACGACGCCGGGGTGCTCACCGGATCGCCTTGATCACCTGACTGAAAGTGAACTGCCAGCGCTCGACGACGTGGAAGCCCAACTTACGCAGCATCCGTCCGTCGGGGGTGCGGGCGAAGCGGGTTCCGGGCGGCAGCATGACCGCAGCCTGATGAGCCGGCAGGGTGTGGTCGTGGTTGGTGACCGTCCAGATGACCGGGCAGTGGTCGAGCTGATCGGCCAGCGCCGACACCGAAAGGTGCCCGTCCCACAGCCGGCCGAGGCTCTGCCGGTGCGGTCCGCGGCCGGGATCGATCAGCTTCGCGTACGACGCGGGCCGTGCGGCCGTCAGCGCCCGGATCGGGCCGGGCATCCACCGGGTTGTGTTGTCGATCAGCAGGCAGTCCCCGGGGTGGGCGTGTGCGTCGATCACGTCGGCGACCGCGCTGTAGTCCCAGCCCTTCTCCTTCGTGTACCGATCGCGTTGATCCACAACATAATTGGGTGCTGCCGCCACCGCCAGCGCCACCACAACGGCGATCACAGCCCGACGGGATCCGGCGAGGGTGGTGACCGCGACCGCCAGTGCGATCGCCATCGCCGGGGCGGTGCCGATCAGATACCGCGGGTAGTAGACCGGTCTCCCCAGCACCGAATAGGCCAGCGTGACCAGTGTCGGAATCAGCATCCACGCAGCACAGAGCACCACCAGCCGGCGGGTGTCCGGGTCCGGTGCCGGGCGGGCGCCGACCCGAACCGCGACCTCGGCCCCGACGAGCATCAGCCAGGCCAGGACAGCGAACGCAACGCTGTTGTCGAAGTACTGCTGCTGCACGACTTCGACGACGGTGGACAGGTTCAGCGGGTGAATCCAGGCGACCTGGCGGATCTGGCTCTGGCTGAGCACCACGAACGGGACCAGCAGCGTCAGCGCGACACCGACTGCGCAAGCCCACCGCCGCCGGGCTGTGGAGTTGCGGCCGGACAGGATCACCGGGTGCGCCGCCACCGTGAGCACTGTGAAGATGTTGAGCAGTCCCACCGCGACCACCGCCGCGCCGTAGCCCACCCACAGCGGCCCGGTGTTGCGGCGCGCCGCCGCGACGCACAGCACGGTCAGCCAGACCGCGGCGGCGGCCGCGAACGCATACGGGCGGGCTTCGGTCCCGGCCCAGGTCACCCTGGGCAGCACGGCGTACAGCACGCCGGCGCACACCCACAGCTGCCGTCCGGCGTACTGGCGGCACAACACCACCAACCCGGCGGCGCCGATGCCGACCGCCAGACAGCTGGGCAGCCGCGTCCAGAACTCGGTGGCCGGGAAGATCGCGAACCAGCCGTGCATGAGCAGGTAATACAGGCCGTGGACTGCGTCGATGTGGCCCAACATGTGCCACAGCTCGGGCAGTGAGCGCTGGGTCGAGGCCGAGATGGTGGCCGCCTCGTCGAACCACAGTGACGGCCGACTCACCCCCACGGCGCTGATGGCGGTGGCCACGACCGCGACCAGGGTCGCGTCGGGCCGGCGACGCGGGCGCGGCGGTGGGCCCGCCATCGTGCGCACCGGCTGCCGGGTCGCGACCAGGCTCAACGGTGTGCGCTGTCGGTTCGGATGAGGGTGATGAGAATTCACGCTACTACCGCCGGGCGCACCGTGTCGGCTACGTCACCAGGGGTCCAATGCGGGGTTCACGTCGCTTGATGTGCCCTGGTGTGGTGGACACGTGATGCCCAATTACCCCCATCGGGGCCGCTGACGCGTTAATGTCGCCATGGTTTGTTAGGCGAATTTGGCAACACATCACCGAGAGGGTTTACGGATGAGCGGCTACAAGACCGTCGTGGTAGGTACGGACGGCTCGGATTCTTCGCTGCGTGCCGTGGACCGGGCGGCTTACCTGGCCTCCGGTGAAGGCTCCAAGCTCGTCATCACCACGGCGTACCTGCCGCATGCCGATGACCCGCGGGCCGCCGACGCGCTTAAGGACGAGAGCTACATCGCCTCCGGCAACGCCCCGATCTACGCGATCCTCAAGGAAGCCAAGGAGCGGGCCATCAAGGCCGGTGCCTACGAGGTCGAGGAGAAGGCCATCGTCGGCGCTCCGGTCGACGCGCTGGTGGAGTTGGCCGAGTCGGTTAAGGCCGACCTGCTGGTGGTCGGCAATGTCGGCCTGAGCACCATCGCCGGTCGGCTGCTCGGTTCGGTGCCGGCCAACGTGTCGCGCCGCTCCAAGATCGACGTGCTGATCGTCCACACCACGGGGTAGCAGGCTCACCAGCCCCGCTGACGCCACTCCTTCAGATGCGGGCGCTCGGCGCCCAGCGTCGTGTCATCACCGTGACCGGGGTAGACGACGGTGTCGTCGCCGAAGCGGCCGAACACCTTGGTCTCGACATCATCGAGCAGTCGCTCGAAATCGCCGGGCTGCCAAGTCTTTCCGACACCTCCCGGAAACAGGCAGTCGCCGGTGAACAGCTGCGTCACGCCGCCGGCGGCCGCGGCGCCCAACGCCAGCGCCACCGACCCCTCGGTGTGGCCCTGCAGATGGATCACATCGAAGCTCAGATCCCCGACGGTCACGGTGTCGCCGTCGGCCAGGATCCGGTCCGGTTTCACCGGCAGCGGCTCGGCATCCAGGGCGTGCGCGGCCGTCGGCGCCCCGGTCGCCTCGGCGACCTCGGCCAGGGCCTGCCAATGGTCGAAGTGCTGGTGGGTGGTCAGGATCAGCGACACCTGCGGTGCCTGCTCGCGCACCAGGGCCACCAGATTCTCGGCGTCGTTGGCGGCGTCGATCAGCAGCGTCTGGCCGGTGTTGGCGCACGTCACCAGGTAGGCGTTGTTGTCCATCGGGCCCACCGAGGTCTTGATGATGGAGGCTCCGGGCAGCACCCGCCGGGCCGCGGTTCCGGGTTCGACGTGCCCGGTGTAGTGGTCGTCGACCGAGATCTTGCGCGTCATGTCCGCCACGGTACTGGCCCTGCGGCGCCTGTCGGTACCGGCACATAGCATGGGAGCCGTGTCTGACCGGCTGATCGTCAAGGGTGCCCGTGAACACAACCTGCGCAGCGTGGACCTCGACCTTCCCCGGGATGCGCTGATCGTCTTCACCGGGCTGTCTGGGTCGGGCAAGTCTTCGCTGGCCTTCGACACGATCTTCGCCGAGGGCCAGCGCCGCTACGTCGAATCGCTGTCGGCCTACGCCCGGCAGTTCCTCGGCCAGATGGACAAACCCGACGTCGACTTCATCGAGGGCCTGTCACCGGCGGTGTCCATCGACCAGAAATCCACCAACCGCAACCCGCGCTCCACGGTCGGCACCATCACCGAGGTCTATGACTATCTGCGGCTGCTGTATGCCCGCGCCGGCACACCGCACTGCCCGGTCTGCGGTGAGCGCATCGCGCGGCAGACCCCGCAGCAGATCGTCGATCAGGTGCTGGCCATGGACGAGGGTCTGCGCTTTCAGGTGCTGGCCCCGGTGGTGCGCACCCGCAAGGGCGAGTTCGTCGACCTGTTCGAGAAGCTGAACACCCAGGGCTACAGCAGGGTTCGGGTCGACGGGGTGGTGCACCCGCTCACCGATCCGCCCAAGCTGAAGAAGCAGGAGAAGCACGACATCGAGGTGGTCGTCGACCGGCTCACGGTCAAGGAGTCGGCCAAGCAGCGGCTCACCGACTCGGTGGAGACCGCGCTCGGCCTGGCCGACGGCATCGTGGTGCTGGAGTTCGTCGACCGCGACGAAAATGACCCGCACGGCGCCCCCAGAGAGCAGCGGTTCTCCGAGAAGCTGGCCTGCCCCAACGCACATCCGCTCTCGGTCGACGACCTGGAGCCGCGCTCGTTCTCGTTCAACTCGCCGTACGGGGCCTGCCCCGAGTGCGCCGGGCTGGGCATCCGAAAGGAGGTCGACGCCGAACTGGTGGTGCCCGACCCGGAGCGCACCCTGGCCGAGGGCGCGGTGGTGCCGTGGTCGATGGGCCCCACCAGTGAGTACTTCACCCGGATGATGGCGAGCTTGGGCGAGTCCCTGGGCTTCGACGTGGACACCCCGTGGCGCAAGCTGCCGGCCAAGGCCCGCAAGGCGATTCTCGAGGGCTCCGACGAGCAGGTGCACGTGCGCTACCGCAACCGCTACGGCCGGACCCGCTCCTATTACGCCGAGTTCGAGGGCGTGATGGCGTTTTTGCAGCGCAAGATGGAGCAGACCGAGTCCGAGCAGATGAAGGACCGCTACGCGGGCTTCATGCGTGACGTGCCGTGCCCGGAATGTGCCGGCACCCGGCTCAAGCCGGAGATCCTGGCGGTGACGCTGGCCGCCGGTGACTACGGCAGCCGATCCATCGCGCAGGTGTGTGACCTGTCGATCGCGGACTGCGCGGACTTCCTGGGTGCGCTCACCCTGGGCCCGCGGGAGCAGGCCATCGCCGGCCAGGTGCTCAAGGAGATCCAGTCGCGGCTGAGCTTCCTGCTCGACGTGGGCCTGGAGTACCTGACCCTGTCGCGGGCGGCCGGCACCCTGTCCGGTGGTGAGGCGCAACGCATTCGGCTGGCCACCCAGATCGGCTCCGGGTTGGTCGGGGTGCTCTACGTGCTCGACGAGCCGTCGATCGGGCTGCACCAGCGCGACAATCGCCGGCTGATCGAGACCCTGGTGCGGCTGCGGGATCTGGGCAACACCCTGATCGTCGTCGAGCACGACCTGGACACCATCGCGCACGCCGACTGGATCGTCGACATCGGTCCGGCGGCCGGGGAGCACGGCGGGAAGATCGTGCACAGCGGGACGTACGCCGAGCTGCTGGCCAATTCCGAGTCGATCACCGGGGCCTATCTGTCCGGTGCGAAAACCATTGCGGTGCCCGATGTTCGGCGCAAAGTCGATACCAGACGCCAACTCGGGGTGGTGGGCGCCCGGGAGCACAACCTGGCCGGGGTGGACGTCGCGTTCCCGCTCGGTGTGCTCACCGCGGTCACCGGGGTGTCCGGCTCGGGCAAGTCCACACTGGTCAACGACATCTTGGCGGCGGTGCTGGCCAACAAGCTCAACGGCGCGCGTCAGGTGCCGGGCCGGCACACCCGGATCACCGGGCTGGACTACCTGGACAAGCTGGTGCGTGTCGACCAGTCACCGATTGGGCGCACCCCGCGGTCCAACCCGGCCACCTACACCGGGGTGTTCGACAAGATTCGCACCCTGTTCGCGGCCACCACCGAGGCCAAGGTCCGCGGGTATCAGCCGGGCCGGTTCTCGTTCAACGTCAAGGGCGGCCGCTGCGAGGCGTGCACCGGCGACGGCACCATCAAGATCGAGATGAACTTCCTGCCGGATGTCTACGTGCCCTGCGAGGTCTGCCACGGCGCCCGCTACAACCGGGAGACCCTGGAGGTGCACTACAAGGGCAAGACCATCGCCGAGGTGCTCGACATGTCGATCGAGGAGGCCACCGAGTTCTTCGAGCCGATCACCGCGATCCACCGCTACCTGCGCACCCTGGTCGACGTCGGGCTGGGCTATGTGCGGCTGGGCCAGCCGGCGCCGACGCTGTCCGGCGGTGAGGCGCAGCGGGTCAAGCTGGCCTCCGAGCTGCAGAAGCGTTCCACCGGGCGCACCATCTACATCCTCGACGAGCCCACCACCGGGCTGCACTTCGAGGACATCGCCAAACTGCTGGGCGTCATCAATGGCCTAGTCGACAAAGGCAATTCAGTGATCGTCATCGAGCACAACCTGGACGTGATCAAGACCGCGGACTGGATCATCGACATGGGCCCCGAAGGCGGGGCCGGCGGTGGCACCGTGGTGGCCTCGGGAACGCCGGAGGAGGTGGTGGCCGTCCCGGAGAGCTACACCGGCAAGTTCCTCGCCGAGATCCTCGGCGCGCCGGCCAAACCGGCCAAGGCGGCCAAGCGTGGGCGTAAGAAGGCCAGCGCCTAACGGTCGTCGGGTAGCAGGCGGAATGCGGCGGCATCGTTGAGGGGGACGACGGCGCGAAAATCGCGGCGGTCAAGCGTGAGCACCGTGTCGGTGTCAAACTTATCGGCCAGCACGACGCTGACTGCGTCGGTGAGGTCTAGCTTCAATGCGGCGTAGCGGTTTTGGACCATTCGGGCGGCACGCAGTTCGGCGGCCAGAACAGCGGGGATCGCGATCCGCCCAGTCTGTTCCTGACGCAGTATCCAATCGTTGATCGCCAGTGCATCGCGCCGGCCCACGAGCTTGGTCGCGACGTGTTCGATTTCGAGAAGGACCAGCGGGGAGATGACGGTCAGTGCCGCCTCGGCCAGAGAATCACGTGCCGCGATGTGCTCCGGGTCAGCAGAGTTGAATGCGGCTACCAGTCCGGAGGTGTCACCGATGACGATCATGGGGCGTGGTACGCGGCGACTCCACTGACGATGTCATGGATCTCATCCGCGGTCACGGCGTGGCCGAAATCCAGCGCCGGAATATCCCAGTTCTTCGGCCAACGACGTGCCCGCAGGGCGGCGAGGTGGAATGCCTCGCGAAAGTACTCGGATTCGGGCCGCCCGTCCCGTGCGGCCGCCTCTTTGATCACCGCGAGATCATCCTCGTCGACCATCACTGTGGTCTTCTTGAGAGCCATATGGTTATGGTACCAGTACCATAAGTTAGTGCGGCGCCGCCTTGACCAGCGGCGACGGGAACCGCGGCGGCACCCGCACCCCGTCCAGCCAGTCGGTGAGCTCCCGTGCCCGCCGCGTCAGCGCGTCGCGAGCGACCCGGCCCGGGTCCTCCAGGAACTGCACCCGCACCTTCGCGGCGGCGTCCTGACACCAGCCGCCCACGATCCGGCCGTTCCACCACGCCGTCGGGCCGGCGTTGCCGTTGTTGTCGAACAGCTGGCCGCGATGCGCGCCCAGATACCAGTCGCGGTGATACCAGCCCATGGTGGTGACGTCGAGGCCCGGCAGCAGCGCGCCCCACTCCTCGACGTCGGGTTCGGGCTCCAGATCATCGGGCAGCGCATACCCCGGGGTGCCGTGCAGGTCGACGTCGACGACGCCGATGTCGCGCAACGCTTTTCGGATTGCGGTCTTGGTTGTGCCGAACCACCAGGTGATGTCCTCGGCGGTGGTCGGCCCGAACGCGCGCAGCCAGGTGCCGACCAACTGAGCCTGGGCGGCCTCGGTGCTCATCGGCTCACCCGGCTCGCCCAGCCAGTCGGTGGCGGTCGCCCACCGCGGGCGCGACGAGGTCCAGCCGCCGTCATTGGGCCCGCGCACGATGTCACCCTGCGCGCCGAGCACGGTCAGCGCCCGCGGCGCCAGGTGCGTCTGGCCGCCGTAGGACTTGCCGGGCGCGGGATCGTAGGTGCCGGCCAGCTCGGGCAGGGCACTGCGCAGCGCGGCGCTGCTGGTCGGACCGTGCTCGCCGAGGTGCCGCAGCACGGCGTCGCCGGCTCTGGCCAGCCAGTGTTCGCCGTCCTCGGCGACCCCGGCCTTGCCGACGTCGGCGATCAGCTTGCGCCGTTCGGCGCCGGCCACCCGGTCGCTGGCGGCGGCCTGCACGGCCGGCAGGTCGGCGGGGTCGATCACCCACAGCGTGCGGCGCATCGCCAGATGCTTGACCAGTGACCGCTTCTCATACAGGGCGTCGTTCAGGTCGGCGACGGCGAACGGTGACGAGCGCGCCCACAGCGACAGATACGGCGTGGCGGGATCGGTGCCGTGCAGGCCGATCAGGGTCGCCGCGATCTGGGCGATCGACTCACCGGCGGTATCAGGGGTCAGGAAATGTCTGCGCGCCAAACGGTTTCGCCGCTCGTCGACGGTGAAGCTGCGCACCGGTCAGTGCTCACCCTCGCGCATCGACTTGCGGATCTGCTCCAGCCGGTCGGCGGCGGCGCGCTGGCGGTCCTCGAACTGCTGCTCGACGGCGCGGCCCTCCTGGCTCTCCGAATCGAGCTCCTGGGCGCCGATCGAGGTCTGAAAGCGGCTTTCGATCTTCTCGCGTACCGAGTCGAACGTCGGCACGCCGGCGTCGTCATAACCGGTGTCGGGCTGCGGCTCGTTCGGATCGTCACCCATGCTCGACACGTTACCGGCGGCGGTCGAAGTAGCGGACCATCAATTCCCAGTAGCCCATGGTCAGCGTCATCGCCACCGCGGTCGCGATCGCCGTCGGCAGCAGCCGCCGACGGCGGGCGCTGACCAGGGCGGCCGCGGTCGCGACGCCGCCGGCCAGGTTCACCAGCAGGGCGGCGTCGCGCGGGCGGGCGGTGATCCACCGTTCCTCGCCGAGCATGGCGCGGGTGGACCAGGCCGCCTGATCGGTCGGCTCACCGAAGATCACCGGGTTCAGCGCGAACCACACCGATATCCAGGCGGCATCCCGCCAGGACCGTCGCCACACCGGAACCAGGATCAGCGGTGTCGTCGCCCACCGGGTCCAGGCGCTCCACGGGTTGGCGTGCCGGGCGAACACCGCGCGGCGGATGCGGGCTATCACCTCTCCATGATGATCCACAATTGCGGTCAACGCGGCTTGGCCAGCGGGAACGGCAGCGTGTCCCGGATGCTGTGGCCGGTGATGAGCATGACCACCCGGTCCACCCCCATGCCGAGGCCGCCGGTCGGGGCCATCGCGTACTCCAGGGCCTGCAGGAAATCCTCGTCGAGCTCCATGGCCTCGGTGTCGCCGCCGGCAGCCAGCACCGACTGCTGATGCAGCCTGCGGCGCTGCTCCACCGGGTCGGTCAGTTCGCTGTAGGCGGTGCCCAATTCGACGCCCCACGCCACCAGATCCCACCGCTCGGCCACGCCGGGCCGGCTGCGGTGCGGCCGGGTCAGCGGCGAGACCGAGGTGGGGAAGTCGGTGTAGAAGGTGGGCCGTTCGGTGCGCGACTCGACGAGGTGCTCGTAGAGTTCGAGCACCACCTGGCCGGCGTCCCACTGCCGCAGGAAGTGCACGCCCACGTCGTTGCACAACCGGCGCAGGGTGCCCAGGTCGGTGTCGGCGTCGATCTGCTCGCCGAGGGCGTCGGACACCGCGTCGTGAACGGTGCGCACCGGCCACTCGCCGGAGATGTCGACTGGTTCCAGCTCGCCGTCGGCGCCGGGCCGCATCACCACCGGGGCGCCGTTGGCGGCTACCGCCGCGTTCTGGATCAGCTCGCGGGCACCGTCGATCCAGGCGAGGTAGTCGCCGTGGGCCTGATAGGCCTCCAGCAGGGTGAACTCCGGGTTGTGGCTGTAATCGACGCCCTCGTTGCGAAACGCCCGGCCCAGCTCGAACACCCGCTCCACCCCACCCACGCACAGTCGCTTGAGGTAGAGCTCCGGCGCGATCCGCAGGTACAGGTCGAGGTCGTAGGCGTTGATGTGGGTGACGAACGGCCGGGCGTTGGCCCCGCCGTGCAGTTGCTGCAGGATCGGGGTCTCTACCTCCAGGAATCCCTTGGCGAACAACGTGTCCCGGATGGAGCGCAGCACGCTGCTGCGGGCGGTGATCAGCTCGCGGGCCTCGGTGTTGATCGCCAGGTCGACGTAGCGCGATCGCACCCGTGCTTCGGGGTCGGTCAGACCCTTCCACTTGTCGGGCAGCGGGCGCAGGCACTTGCCGACCAGCCGCCACCGCTGCACCAGCAGCGACGGTGTGCCGTTGCGGCTGTGGCCGATGTGGCCGGTCGCCTCGATCAGGTCGCCGAGATCGACGCCCGCGCCGAAGTCCGCGGCGCGCCCGCCCTCCACTCCGGTGAGTACCGAATTGTCCAGCAGCAGTTGCACTTCACCCGACCAGTCGCGCAGCTGTGCGAACAGCACGCCGCCGAAGTCGCGGATCCGCAGCACGCGGCCCGTCACCGACACGCCCTGGCTGGGGTCGGTGTCCAGGGCTTGTGCCACGGTGTGTGAAGGAGGTGAGCCCACCGGGTAGGCATCGACGCCGCTGTCCTGCAACGACTTCAGTTTGTCCAGCCGGACCCGGACCTGTTCGGGAAGCCGGGGCGCTGCCTCGGCGGGTTCGGCGAACTCGGCCGGCCCGGTGAGGCCGTCGGGCGCGGTGCCGTCGCTGTGCAGCATCCCGGTGGCAGCCACCGCGGCGGGCACCGCCGAGTGGTGGCCGGTGTGCTGTTCCTGGCGCCGCGAAAACGGCAGCACCAGAAAGCCTTCGGCGATCACCGAGGCGACACCCACCCGGGGGATCAGCCTGGCGTCCTCGTAGCAGGCGTAGCGCGGCACCCACTGCGGCTGATATTTCATGTTCGACCGGTACAGCGTCTCCAGCTGCCACCAGCGGGAGAAGAACATCAGCAGGCGTCGCCACAACCGCAGCACCGGCCCGGCACCGAGCTGGGCGCCCTGCTCGAAGGCGGCCCGAAACATCGCGAAGTTCAACGAGATCCGGTTGACTCCGATGGTGCCGGCCTGCAAGGCCAGTTCGCTGACCATCAATTCGATGGTGCCGTTGGGCGATTGCGGCGAGCGGCGCATCAGATCCAGCGAGACGCCGCTGTTCCCCCACGGCACCAGCGACAGCATCGCCACCACATCGCCGGCCTTGGGATCACCGCGCAGCGCCTCGACCAGCAGGCAGTCGGCGTCGGCCGGGTCGCCGAGCCGGCCCAGCGCCATCGAGAAGCCGCGCTCGGATTCGGTGTCGCGCCAGGCGTCGGCGCGTTGCAGCACCAGTGTCATCTCGTCGGCGCCGATCTCGCTGTGCCGGCGCATCCGCACGGTCAGCCCGGACCGCCGGGCCCGCGTCACCGCCTGGCGCACCCCGCGCATGTCCGGGCCGGACAACTTGAACTCCGAGGGCCGCAGGATCGCCTCGTCGCCGAGTTCCAGCGCGCTCAGCCCGGCCTCCTGGAAGGCGTGGGCACCGGCGGAACTGGCGCCCATGACGCCCGGCGCCCAGCCGTAGTCTTCGCATTCGCGCAGCCAGGCCGCGATGGCCTGCGGCCACGCCCGCGGGTCGCCCACCGGGTCGCCGCTGGCCAGGCAGACGCCCACCTCGACCCGGTAGGTGATCGCGGCACGCCCGTTGGGGGCGAACACCACCGACTTGTCCCGGCGGGTGGCGAAGTAGCCCAGCGAGTCGTTGCGCCCGTACTGCTCCAGCAGCCCCCGGATGGCCGACTCGTCCTGGCCGGTGAGCGCGTTGTCGGAGCGCTGGGACAAGAACAGCACGATCGCCGCGACGATCAGGGCCAGCGCCCCGAGCAGCCCGCACAGCGCTTTGAGACCGAAGTCGGGCTTGCCGGGGAAGAAGTCCGGTTCCAGCAGCGCGAAGCCGACGACCCGGTTCACCACGTAGGGCAGCCGCATCGGCGGCTCCACGGATCCGGGGAACATCTCGATGAGCGCCCAGCACAGCCCGATCGCCACCGCCCAGCCGGCCAGCAGCGTCGCCGCCGATCTCAGCAGCGCCCCGCGGCGGACCTTGGCCCAGAACTGCCCGTAGGACGCCACCAGCAGCACCAGAGCGGCGCTGTGCAGGGCCAGGCCCACGTAACTGCTGATGCCCTGCGCGGTGTCGGTGGTGCCGCCGAGAAGGCGTTTGATGTTCCAGGCGGCGCCCACCAGCACGTTGGCCAGCAGCAGCCACCAGGCGATGCGCTTGCGGGCGCTGAGTGCGGCGGCCAGCAGCACCAGTACGAACGCCCAGGCCAGGCTGGTGTCGGGGAAGTTGAACAGGTACTTGTCGATGAACTCTCGTGGCACCCGGATGATCCAGCGGATCACCGGGGACATGCTGCCCAAAAGCGTCAGCGTCGCGGCGATACCGACAGCCCAGGCGGCTGCTGCGGGCACCCAGTGCAACCGGGAGGTCGAGCGGCTGCGCGAGCGCGGCTGAGTCAGCGTCATAGTCCGCGAGAATAAGCAGTTGAACCTGGAAAATCGGTGTGAGATGCGCGCCGGGAATGCGCAGCCGTACTGGCGGGATTCCGGCTGAACGCATTGTTGCTGCTAGACTTCCTTCCGCGACCGTCCCGGCGTACGCCAGGACAGCAAGTGGAGTTCCCTCCCACCACTGGCCACGGAGCTATCCGCAGGCCCTGTGGTCCGGTCGCAGGCGGTGCGAATCGCCTGCTCTGCGCGGTGCGCAGGTGGCCCGATGCTATTCGGGTTGCGATCGGTCGGTATTGGGCCCTGCTTCGTGCAGGGCTTTTTTGCTGGTGGGTGGGGTCAGCGCCGCTGCGTCCGGACGAGCACTGCGGCGGCCGCGACCGGAAAGACTACCCAGGGAGGTCCCATCAGCACTGAGATCCGCGTCAACGAGCGCATTCGTGTACCTGAGGTCCGTTTGATCGGCCCGGGCGGGGAACAGGTAGGCATTGTGCGCATCGAAGATGCGCTTCGCGTCGCCGCGGATGCCGATCTTGACCTTGTCGAAGTTGCTCCGACCGCCAAACCGCCGGTCTGCAAGATCATGGACTACGGCAAGTACAAGTACGAGGCGGCTCAGAAGGAGCGCGAGTCTCGCAAGAACCAGCAGCAGACCGTCGTCAAGGAACAGAAGCTGCGTCCCAAGATCGACGACCACGACTATGCGACGAAGAAGGGCCACGTGGTCCGCTTCCTCGAAGCCGGGGCGAAGGTCAAGGTGACCATCATGTTCCGTGGCCGCGAGCAGTCCCGGCCGGAGCTCGGCTACCGACTGCTGCAGCGGTTGGGCGCCGACGTCGCCGAGTACGGCTTCGTCGAGACCTCCGCCAAGCAGGACGGCCGCAACATGACGATGGTGCTGGCACCGCACCGCGGCGCGAAGACCCGGGCCAAGGCGGCCGAGCAGGCCAGCGCAGGCACGGCTGCACCGGCACCGGCACCGGACGCCGCACCCGCTGCTGACGCAGCACCTGCCGCTGACGCCGCACCCGCGGCCGATGCGGCCGAGCAGCAGTAGAACGCAACACCGACACCAGAACTGAGGAAACATGCCCAAGGCGAAATCCCACAGCGGCGCTTCGAAGCGGTTCCGTCGCACCGGAACCGGCAAGATCGTCCGGCAGAAGGCCAACGCCCGCCACCTGCTCGAGCACAAGTCGAGTAAGCGCATGCGCCGGCTCGCCGGCCGCACCGAGGTGGCTGCCAGCGACACCAAGCGTGTCAACGCGATGCTGAACGGCTGACAGCCGCTTCACCCGACGCAAACCCCTTTACGCCCCAACGAGAGTAGGAACACCCCATGGCACGCGTGAAACGCGCAGTCAACGCCCAGAAGAAGCGCCGTACAGTCCTGAAGGCTTCGAAGGGTTACCGTGGCCAGCGTTCGCGGCTGTACCGCAAGGCCAAAGAGCAGCAGCTGCACTCAATGACCTACGCCTACCGGGACCGTCGTGCCCGCAAGGGCGAGTTCCGCAAGCTGTGGATCACCCGCATCAACGCGGCGGCCCGCGCCAACGACATCACGTACAACCGCCTGATCCAGGGCCTCAAGGCCGCTGGTGTCGAGGTGGACCGCAAGAACCTCGCCGAGATCGCCGTCAGCGACGCGGCCGCGTTCACCGCGCTGGTCGAGGTCGCCCGGGCTGCGCTGCCTGAGGACGTCAACGCGCCGTCCGGCGAGGCCGCCTGACCATAGCGGCCGATGCTGACCGAACGTTCGGCTCGCGTGGTCGCGGCGGTCAAGCTGCACCGGCACGTGGCCAGGAAGCGCGAGCAGCGCTTCCTGGCCGAGGGGCCCAATCTGGTCGAGGCCGCCATCCGTCGCGGCCTGGCCGTCGAGGTCTTCGCCACCGAGGCGGCCGCCGACCGTCACGGCGATCTGCTTGCGCAGACGCCGATCCAGCTCGTCACCGAGCGCGCGGCAAAAGCACTGTCGGACACCGTCACACCGGTGGGACTGATCGCGGTGTGCGCACTGCCCGAACCAGAGCTGAACGAATTGCTCTCCGGCGCACCGAAATTGGTGGTAGTCGCGGTGGGAGTCGGTGAGCCGGGCAATGTCGGCACGCTGATCCGCATCGCCGATGCCACCGGCGCCGACGCGGTGGTGCTGACCGGCAACAGCGTCGATCCCTACAACGGAAAATGCCTGCGTTCCTCGGCGGGCAGCATCTTCACCGTCCCGGTCGTGGTGGACGCCGACACCGACGCGGTGCTCGCGGCGCTGGCGCAGGCCGGGCTGCAGGTGCTGGCGACGGCCTTGGACGGTGAATTGAGCTTGGACGACGCCGATCCGGTGTTGGCCGCGCCGACGGCATGGCTGTTCGGCCCGGAAGCCCAGGGGTTGCCGGCTGCCACCGCCGCGGCCGCCGATCACCGGGTGGTCATCCCGATGTCCGGCGGCGCCGAAAGCCTGAATGTTGCTGCGGCCGCTGCGATCTGCCTGTATCAGAGCGCGCGGGCGCAGCGCAGGGCCTAAATCGTTCTAGGCGGCCTTCGGCCTCGGCCGAGGTGGTCGCACCCCGGCCAGCGAGAAGGTGCTGTGCACCAGCGATCCCGCTCGCTCGATCAGGCTCATCCGCCGTGACACCCGCGGAACGTAGTGCATTCCGTTGTCGCGCCGGCTCTTCGGAGGCGCCATGAACCACGGTGCCTCCTCCAGGGGTGCGTCGGCACCGAGCTTGCCCTGCTCGCGCTTGTAGCCGGCCAGTGCACGCGGATGCAGCCGGATCTCCTCGGGCACGAAGTTGAACGCGAGGTGACTGAACTTGCCGATCAGCCGGAACAGGACCTCGTCTCCCTCGGACCAGCGCAGGCCGGCCTTCTCCCGCACTACCGGCTCGAACAGGCCGGCGGCGATCCAGCGCTGCACACCCAGCATCGGCTTGAACAGCTGGTCCCACATTCCGGTGGGCATCATGACGAACCACGGCTTGGGGATGCGCATGTAGAGGATGTCCTGCGCGGCTTTGGTGAGCTCCAGGTCGTCTTCGCAGACCCGGTCCCAGTACTCGCAGAAGTCTTCCCAGCTCTTGGGTACCGGCCGCATGCTCATGCCGTACATCCGGTACCACTGCACGTGTTCGTCGAACAGCTGGTGCTTCTCGGCTTCGGTGAGCCCGCCGCAGAAGTACTCGCCCAGCTTGATGATCAGCATGAAGAACGTGGCGTGCGCCCAGTAGAAGGTCTCGGGGTCCAGGGCGTGATAGCGCCGGCCCTGGGAGTCGATGCCCTTGATGTCGCGGTGGTAGTCGCGGACGGCGGCGCCGGTGTGCTGGGAGCGGGCCCCGTCGTAGACCACGCCCATGATCGGGTACACCGACCGTGTCACGCGCTGCAGTGGCTCGTTGAACAGGCTGGAGTGCTGCTCCACGCCGGCTCCCAGGCCGGGATACATGTTCTCGATGGCACCGATCCACATGCCCATCACGCCGGTGCGGATGTCGCCGAAGTACTTCCAGGTCAGCGACTCTGACGTCAACGGTTCGACGGCCGGGACGGGCTTGGGGGCAACCGCACCGGCGTGCTGGGGCAGCTGCTCGGTGGACGTGGTCGTTGTCAAGGTCATCACGTCTCCTCAATCGATCGAAACTGAAACCACGATAATTGTGACAACGCTTGTTGTCTACATTATCCGGGCGCGTCGCGGCTGGAAAAATGGAGAGTGTCGCGCGCCACGTCGCTACGTCGTTGCCGCTAGCCGTTACAGCCACCTACTCTGAGGCGCATGGACCTTGAGTCGGTCGGCGAACACGCCGGCGAGCTCGAGGAAGCGGGAGAGATGGCCGAGCACGTCCGCCGCCGTTCGTTCTTCCTCGATGACGCCGCTGCCTGGCTGAACCGCACCACCAACGACGACCGAGTGGTCGATCTGGTGCGCCGGGTGCGCCGCTCGCTTCCCGGCGACCCGGACTTCGGCGACCCGCTGTCCACCGCGGGCGAAGGCGGCCCGCAGACCGCGGCGCGGGCGGCCGACCGCCTGATGGGGGATCGGTCCGCGGCGTCTCGTGAGGTCAGCCTGGGTGCGTTGCAGGTCTGGCAGGCACTGACCCAGCGGGTGTCGCGGGTTCCGGGCAACGCCGAGGCGACGCTGGTCTTCACCGACCTGGTCGGTTTCTCCACCTGGTCGCTGCAGTCCGGTGACGATGCCACCCTCACCCTGCTGCGACGGGTGTCGCAGGCCGTCGAGCCGCCGCTGCTCGACGCCGGCGGCCGGATCGTCAAGCGGATGGGCGACGGGTTGATGGCGGTGTTCCGCAACCCGCTGGTGGCGGTGGCCGCGGTGCTGCAGGCGCAGGAGGCCATCGCAACGGTCGAGGTCAATGGTCATACGCCGCGGATGCGGGTCGGTATCCACACCGGTCGGCCGCAACGGCTGGCCGACGACTGGCTGGGCGTGGACGTCAACATCGCCGCCCGGGTCATGGAACGGGCCACCAAGGGCGGCATCGTGGTGTCCGGACCGACCCTGGAGCGCATCGCGCCCGAGGAACTCGCGGAGCTGGGTGTGGTGGCCAAACGGGCCCGCCGTCAGGTGCTGGCGCCCAAGACCACCGGTGTGCCGGCCGACCTGATGATGTATCGGCTCAAGGTGGTTGACCGCGAGACGCCCGCCGAGGGCTGACCGCGAATCCCGCGCATGAGTGGAGGAACCCGGTTCCTTGGAATAGGCTGCGTGAGCAACATAACTTTCTGGGTCGTCCACTCAGGTCATCTTCAGTGCAGAAGCGGGGAATCATGTCGCGTCGGGAGCAGCGCCGTAAGGGCACCAATCGGTTGGTGGGGGCCGGCGGCACTGCGGCGGCGTTCCTGGCGTTCGGCATGGCCCCGCTGACCGCGGCCCCCGCGGCGCACGCCGACCTCGACTTCGACTGGCTGACCGACCTGTTCGCCCCGGCCCCGGACGCGACCCCGTGGTGGGACAACAGCGGCGTGGACTCCAGCACCTGGGACATCAGCTCGTGGTTCGGACCCGCCGACCCGGGTAGCGCCGATGACAGCTCGTCCGCGTTCGATCTGACCGCGCTGTGGAACACGCTGTTCTACCAGCCGATGTACACGGCCATGGAGGCGTGGATCGAGAATCCGGCCAACGCGTCGATCCTCACGATGATCAACTCGCTGAACACGAATGACGCTTACTGCGGCCTGATCTGCAACGGTGCGGACGGCACCGAGGACAGCGTCAACGGC
This sequence comes from Mycobacterium zoologicum, assembly GCF_020181635.2. Classification (NCBI taxonomy): domain Bacteria; kingdom Bacillati; phylum Actinomycetota; class Actinomycetes; order Mycobacteriales; family Mycobacteriaceae; genus Mycobacterium; species Mycobacterium zoologicum. The sequence goes on from NZ_JAYJJS010000011.1 coordinate 96,718, forward strand.
GGTAACGGCGGCTGGTTGTTCGGTGACGGCGGGGCCGGCTTCGATGGCGGTTCCGGCGGTAACGCCGGGATGGTCGGCAACGGTGGTGCCGGCGGAGATGCCACCGTCGGTAACGGTGGTGCCGGCGGTCTCGCCGGCTCGATCATGGGCATCGGCGGCGCGGGCGGCGACGGCGGCGCGGGCGGGAACGGCGGCGACGGCGGTGCTGCCAACGGCTGGCTGTTCGGCATCGGCGGCGCGGGCGGGGACGGCGGTGCGGGCACGGCCGGCGCCGCTGGCATAGCTGGTGTTTGGGGCACCAACAACGGGCTTGGTGACAATGGCGGTGTCGGTAGCGCGGGCGGCACCGGTGGCAAGGGCGGTAGCGCCAGCTCCCTGCTCGGCGGTGGTGGCGCGGGTGGTAACGGCGGTGCTGGTGGACAGGGCGGCCAAGGCGGCACGGGTGCGGCCGGCGACGCCGACCACCTCAACGGTGGCACCGGCGGCAATGGCGGTTCGGGTGGTGCGGGCGGTGCGGCCGGCGCCGGTGGCTCCGGTGGCACGTTCGGCACGAAGGGTGCCGACGGCACGGCCAGCACGGTCAACGGCGATGGCGGCCAGGGCGGTACGGGCGGCGCCGGTTTGGCCGCCGGCGCCGACAACGTTGCCGGCGCGGGCGGCCTGGGCGGCAACGGCGGCAGCGGCGGCGAGAGCGGCAATGGTGGTACCGGTGGTTCTGGCGGCGTAGGTGGTGCCGGTGATGACACGCAGGCTGCCGGAACCGGCGGTCACGGCGGTGAAGGCGGTGACGGCGGCAAGATCGGCAACGGCGGCACCGGTGGTGTCGGTGGTGCCGGTGGTGTCGGTGGCACCTACACGGACGCTGTAGGTGGCACGGGTGGTGTCGGTGGATCCGGTGGTGCCGGCGGTACCGACGCGGGTAATGGCGGTGCCGGCGGTGTCGGTGGTGCCGGTGGCGCCGGGCACGACGGGATCAAGGGCGACAACGGTGCGGCCGGTGACTTCACCACCGGGAACGGCAACGGCGGCGACGGTAAGGCCGGTGGCCACGGCTTCGACGGCGGTCAGGGCGGCGCCGGTGGCGCAGGCGGTGCAGCTCAAAGCGACACGGGCACGGACGGGGCCAACGGCGACGGTGGGGTCGGCGGCGCCGGTGGCGCTGCGGGCGCGGGCGGCGATGGCGGCAACGGTGCCGCGGGTACCTGGGCGAACGGCGGCACCGGCAACGGCGGCAACGGCGGTCAGGCCGGTGCCAATGGCACCGGCGGCACCGGCGGGGTCGGCGGCGCGGCCGGCGGCGCAGGCGCCACCGAAGGCGACGATGGCGCTTCGGGCAGCTCTGATCCCACCGAGGCCAGCAAGGGTGGCAACGGCGGTGACGGTGCCGCGGGTGTCGCGGGCCATGAGGACGGCGGCAACGGTGGCACCGGCGGCAACGGTAAATACGGCGGCGATGGCGGCAGCGGCGGCAATGGCGGTGCCGCGCTCGTGGGCAGCGACGGCGACGGTGGCAACGGCGGTGCCGGTGGCAATGGCGCTGACGGCAATGGGTCCAAGTCGAGCGATGGCGGCGACGGCGGCCAGGGCGGTAATGGCGGCGCGGGCGCTGGCACCGGTGCTGGAGGGCTCGGCGGTAACGGCGGCCACGGTGGTAACGGCGGCGCCGGTTCGACCGGAGCCGAAGGCAGCTTCGCCAACGGCGGTACCGGCAATGGCGGTAATGGCGGCACCGGCTTCAACGGTGGCAAGGGCGGCGCAGGCGGTGCCGGCGGCGGATCAGACGAGTCCGGAACCAACGGCAGTGGTGGCACCGGCGGTACGGGCGGCCAAGCCGGTGCGGGCGGCAACGGTGGCAACGGCGCCGATGGTGACTGGGATTCGAAGGGCCAGTATGGCTTCGGCTCCGGTGGCACGGGAGGCAACGTCGGTACGGCTGGCACCGTGGGCACGGGCGGCGCTGCGGGTGAAGCAGGCACTGGCGGCACCGGTGGCGTAGCCGGCACTGCGGGCGCGGATGGCGTAGGGGTTGTCCCTGGCGCGCACGGTGGCGATGGCGGTGACGGCGCCGAGGGCGACTCCCTCCACCTCAACGGTGGAGCCGGTGGCGACGGCGGCAACGGCGGTACCAACGGCAACGGCGGCAATGGCGGCACGGGTGCCAACGGTGTCGGCTACGACGACGACACGAAGGACACCGGCAATGCGACCACCGGCGGCAACGGTGGTGCCGGAGGCAACGGCGGTGCCGGCGGCACGGTAGAGGGCGACGGTGGCACCGGCGGTAACGGCGGCAATGCTTCCCCCACCACCAACCCCGACTACACCAACACCACCACCGCGACCAAGGGCGGCAGTGGCGGCGCCGGCGGCAAGGGTGGGGCCGCGACCAATGGCGATGGCGGCAACGGCGGCAAGGGCGGCAATGCCGGCACTGGCACCCAGTATGGCGGCACCGGCGGCGCTGGTGGTGCTGGTGGCGGTGGTACCACCGGCGGTGGTATCGGCGGCGACGGTGGGGCCGGCGCGGTCGCGACCGGCTGGAATTCCGATGGCACCTGGGGCATCGACGGATTCAGCAACAAGTTCGGCGCGGGCACCATACTCGGCGTGTCCGGCGCCGGTGGGGCCGGCGGCGCCGGTGGGGCTGCGACAACAGGCGACGGCGGCACCGGTGGCAATGGCGGCAACGGTGGCGGAGACACAGCCAGCGCAGGCACACGGGTGATCTGGGGTGGCGCGGGCGGTGCCGGTGGTGCCGGTGGCGCGGCGACCGTCAGCGCCGGCACTGATGATGCCCCGGCCCCGACCAGCGGCGACGGTGGTATCGGCGGTAATGGCGGGCAAGGCGGCCAGGGCACCATCACCGGCGGCAGCGGCGGCAACGCCGGCGCCGGCGGCGCCAGCACAAGCGGCAAAGGTGGCGACGGCGGCGTCGCAGGAAACGGTGCTGCGGCTTCGGGCTGGAACGACGCCAACGGCAGCCTGGCCGGTAAGGGCCAGATCCTGGGCTTCGGCGGCAGCGGTGGCAACGGTGGGGCCGGCGGTAACGGCGTGACCGGCGGTAACGGCACCGACGGCGGTACCGGCGCGGCTGGCATTTCCGGCGGCAACAAGTTCGGCTCCGGTGGAACCGGCGGCAATGGTGGGGCAGGCGGCACCGGCACCACCGGCAACGGCGGCAACGGTGGCGACGGTGGTGCCAGCGGTGACGGAAGTTGGCGGGCCCACGACGGCGGTGCCGGCGGCGCCGGCGGCAGCAGCACCAGCGGCAACGGCGGCACCGGCGGCGAAGGTGGTCAGGGCGGTTCCCTCACCGCCGGTGGCGGAACTGCGCCGACCAACGGCCAGGGAGTCATCGTCGGCAACGGTGGCGCGGGCGGCGCGGGTGGCAGCAGCACCGATTCCGCCACCACAGCCCAAGGTGGCGTCGGCGGTCAGGGCGGCAACGGCGGCAACGGCACCGGCTCCACCAAGGGCGGCACCGGCGGCACCGGTGGCACCGGCGGTGCGACCGGCGCCAACAAGGGCACGGCCGGAGCCGCGCCCACGGCTCCCACCACCACGACCGGCGGCGAAGGCACCGCCGGTGGTGCACCCGGTGCCAAGATCACTTCGCCCAGCACGGACGAGGGCACCAGCTAGCACGGCAGACGAAAGCCTCGCACGCCCCACCGCGTGCGGGGCTTTCGCCGTCAGGTCGATAAGATCGGCACTTGCGTCACGCCCGTGTCGCAGTCCGACCTGCGCACTCGAGGAGAACGTCGCCGCGTGGCCGATCAGCCCGTCGATCTGTCCGAGGAAGCCCTGGCCGTCGCGGTCAGCGCTGCCCGAGACGCCTTCACCGCCGCCGCGGACCTGGACGCCCTGGCGCGGGCCAAAACCGAGCACCTGGGTGACCAGGCGGCGCTGGCGCTGGCGCGGCGGGCCCTGGGTGGCCTGCCCAAGGAGGACCGCGCTGATGCGGGCCAGCGGATCAACGCCGCCCGCGGCGCCGCCCAGCAGGGCTACGACCAGCGGCTGGCCGAGTTGCGTGCCGAACGTGACGCCGCCGTGCTGGTCGCCGAGCGTATCGATGTCACGCTGCCGTCGGCGCGCACCCGCGTCGGCGCCCGGCACCCCATCACCATGCTGGCCGAACACGTCGCCGACACCTTCGTCGCGATGGGCTGGGAGCTGGCCGAAGGCCCCGAGGTCGAGGCCGAGCACTTCAACTTCGACGCACTGAACTTCCCCGTCGACCACCCGGCGCGCAGCGACCAGGACACCTTCCACATCGCCCCGGCCGGGTCGCGGCAACTGCTACGCACCCACACCTCGCCGGTGCAGATCCGGGCGCTTTTGGCCCGCGAACTGCCGGTCTACGTCGTCTCGATCGGCCGCACCTTCCGCACCGACGAACTCGACGCCACCCACACCCCGGTGTTCCACCAGGTCGAGGGGCTGGCGGTGGACCGCGGCCTGACCATGGCGCATCTGCGCGGCACCCTGGACGCGTTCGCGCAATCCGAATTCGGGCCGGCCACCCGCACCCGCTTCCGGCCACACTTCTTCCCGTTCACCGAACCGTCGGCCGAGGTCGACATCTGGTTCGAGGGCAAAAAGGGCGGCCCCGGCTGGGTGGAATGGGGTGGCTGCGGGATGGTGCACCCCAACGTGCTGCGCGCCGTGGGCATCGACCCGGACGAATACTCCGGCTTCGCGTTCGGGATGGGATTGGAGCGGACCCTGCAGTTCCGCAACGGCATTCCCGACATGCGCGACATGGTCGAAGGTGATGTCCGGTTCTCCCTGCCGTTCGGGGTGGGTGCCTGATGCGTATTCCCTACAGCTGGCTGCGCGAGGTACTGACCGCGGGCGCAACGGGTTTCGACATCTCCGCGCAGGAGATGGAGGAGGCGCTGCTGCGGGTCGGCCACGAGGTCGAGGACGTACACACCCTGGGGCCGGTCACCGGCCCGTTCAAGATCGGCCGGGTCGTCGAGATCGAGGAACTCACCGAGTTCAAGAAACCCATCCGGGCCTGCCGTGTCGACGTCGGCGAAGCGCAGCCGCGTGACATCGTGTGCGGCGCCACCAATTTCGCGGTCGGTGATCTGGTGGCCGTGGCGCTGCCGGGAGCGGTGCTGCCCGGTGATTTCGCCATCGCCACCCGCAAGACCTACGGCCGCACCTCCGACGGAATGATCTGCTCGGCGTCGGAAATACGTTTGAGCACCGATCATTCCGGCATCTTGGTGTTGCCGGCGGGTACCGCAGAGCCGGGCGCCGACGCCCGTGAGGTGCTGGGCCTCGACGACGTGGTCTACGAGCTGGCGATCACCCCGGACCGCGGCTACTGCATGTCGGTGCGCGGTCTTGCCCGCGACCTGGCCTGCGCCCTGGACATCGACTTCGTCGATCCCGCTGCGGTTCCGGCGCTGCCGGCCGAGGGCGAGGCCTGGCCGCTGAGCGTGCAACCGGGCACCGGGGTGCGCCGCTTCGCGCTGCGCAGCGTCACCGGTATCGACCCGGCGGCGGTCTCGCCCTGGTGGCTGCAACGCCGGCTGGCGCTGTGCGGCATCCGGGCGATCTCCCCGGCCGTCGACACCACCAACTACGTCATGGTCGAACTCGGCCACCCGATGCACGCCCACGACCGGGCCCGCATCACCGGCGGATTCGGCGTCCGTTTCGCCGCGGCCGGCGAGACCGTCACCACCCTCGATGACGTCGAGCGCAAGCTGGATGCGGCCGACGTGCTCATCGTCGACGACGTGGCCACCGCCGCGATCGGCGGCGTGATGGGCTCGGGCAGCACCGAAATGCGGGACGACTCCACCGATGTGCTGCTGGAGGCCGCGATCTGGGACCCCGCGGCGGTGTCACGCACCGCGCGGCGGCTGCACCTGCCCAGTGAAGCCGCGCGGCGCTACGAACGCTCCGTGGACCCGGCCATCTCGGTGGCCGTGCTGGACCGCTGCGCGACCCTGCTCGCCGAAATCGCCGGGGGAGTCGTCGAACCGAGCCTGACGGACTGGCGCGGTGAGCCGGCGGTTCAGGACTGGAGTCAGGCGCCCATCGAGATCGCCGCCGACCTGCCTGACCGCTTCGCCGGGGTGAGCTACCCGCAGGGCACCACAGTGCGTCGCCTGACCCAGATCGGTTGTGCGGTAACGGGTACCGAGGTGCTGACCGTCACCCCGCCGAGTTGGCGGCCGGACCTGCGCCAGCCCGCCGACCTGGTCGAGGACGTGCTGCGGCTGGAGGGGCTGGAGACCATCCCGTCGGTGCTGCCCGCCGCACCGGCCGGGCGCGGCCTGACCGCCGCCCAGCGGCGCCGCCGTGCGATCGGCAAGTCACTGGCGCTGGCCGGCTACGTCGAGGTACTGGGTTCGGTGTTCTTGCCGGCCGGGGTGTTCGACACCTGGGGCCTGCCCGACGACGACCCGCGCCGCGCCACGGTGTCGGTACTCAATCCGCTGGAATCCGACCGGCCGCAGCTGGCCAGCACCCTGCTGCCCGGGCTGCTGGAAGCCTTGGGGCGCAACGTGTCCCGCGGCATGAGCGACGTCGCGCTGTTCGCGATCGCCCAGGTGGTGCAGTCGGCGGGCCCGGCCGAGTTCCCGGCCGTCACGCCCGTCCGGCGTCCCACCGACGCCGAGATCGCGGCCATCGATGCCGCCTTGCCGCGTCAGCCGCAACACATCGCGGTGGCGCTGACCGGCCTGGCCGAACCGCGTGGCCCGTGGGGCCCGGGCCGGCCGGCCGACGCCGCCGACGCCATCGAGGCCGCCCGGGTGATCGCCCGCGCCGCCGGTGTCGAGGTGACGCTGCGCGCCGGGGCATACCTGCCGTGGCATCCGGGCCGCTGCGCCGAGGTGCTGATCGCCGACACCGTGATCGGGCACGCCGGGCAGCTGCATCCGGCCGTCATCGAACGCGCCGGACTGCCCAAGGGCACCTGTGCGGTCGAGTTGAACCTGGATGCCATCCCGGTGAGCGCGGCGCTGCCTGCGCCGCGGGTGTCGCCGTTCCCGGCGGTGTTCCAGGACGTCGCGCTGGTGGTCGATGAGGCGGTGACCGCCGCATCGGTGGCTGACGCGGTTCGTGAGGGCGCCGGTGAGCTGCTGGAGGACGTCGCGCTGTTCGACGTCTACACCGGCCCGCAGGTCGGCGAGGGCCGCAAGTCGCTGGCGTTCGCGCTGCGCTTTCGAGCCGCCGATCGCACGCTGACCGAGGACGAGGCGAGTGCGGCCCGCGACGCCGCCGTCGCCTGCGCCGGCGACGCCGTCGGCGCCGCGCTGCGGGGGTAACACTTCCCGCGCCGCAGAGGAGCCACGTAGTACCACCGACGGCCGACCGGGCCATCGGGGATCGGCAAATGCACCCGGCCCCTCTGCGGATCAGTTGAGGAATTCGCAAGGCGGGTTCAGGCCCGCAATTAAGTAGCTCCCGTCGAATCCGGCAGATATTGCAGTGGAGCTCTACTGAGCTGGTCGCAGCGAATGCGAGTGACGATTCTCACTGGTTCAACTCGCAGCCGGTGAACGGAGCTGATCATGCAATTGGCAATTCGTCCCATGGTCACCTTTGGCGTCGCGGTGATCGGCGCCGTCCTGATTCAGGTCACGCCCCTGGCCGAACCCACTGTCGGCTATCGCGGGGTCGAACTCGCTGCTGCCGTGGACAGCATCGACTTAGTCGGCTCGGTCGATGCGTTGGTCGCCGGTGCGTGGACGGCAGGAGTCGGAGTGTCCACCGCCGATCTCGGCTCCGAGCAGCCGAACCCCGCCGACATGGTCCTCCCTCTGTACCTGGACCCGGAATTTTGGCAGGCTTGGTGGGACGAGCTGACAACCGGTAACGGCGTCGGCGCCTGGTTCATGCTGATCAATGCCGCAGCGGAGCTTCCCATAATCGGCCCCATTTTCTCGGTCATAGGGCTTGCCTCAATATTCGTGCCAATGTGGTTGGCTACCATTCCGCATATTGAGTTTTCTGGCTTCGACGGCAATCCTGCCGTTGCCGAGGGAGTGGGAGTTCTGGGAGACGGTGCAGCCCCTGACTTGGATCTCGGTGCCGTGATGCCGATCCTGGACTCCAGTGCGACAGGCGACCTGGGCAGCGCATTCGACTCTGCCGGAGTTGCGGACATCGCGACAGTGCCCGACATCAGCCCGATCCCGGACCTCGACGGGGTTCTGACGAGTCTCATGCCCTGATGCCGAGCGACAACTACAGCAGCACAGGGCGTTCGGTCTCCCAGAGCGCACGCCACTGGTGTTCCTCGTCACTCTTCTGGCGGTTGAGTTCCGCCGATGGGCTGCTGAGGTGAATCTCGGGGGGCTCGGCGAAGAAGTCGCCCGCGCCCCGCGACGACGCGCCGGCCCCGGTGTCCAGATAGCAGTAGCCCTGTCCGGAGAGTTCCTCGGTGCGGTCGAGGATCCCCAGATAGTGCAGGGCACTGCGGGTCGCCGACACCGCGCCGTTGCGGGCGAACGCCGCTGCCTTGGGCAACGATCGACCCCAGGGCGTGGTGACGGTCGTGGTGTCGCCAATCGCGTAGATGCCCGGATGTCGGGTTGCCATGGTGGCGGTATCGACGCTGATCCAGTCCTCGTCACCGATGGTGATGGCCGGGCGGTGCGGCGGGATGAACATCAACAAGTCGAAACCGGCCTCGGTGCCGTTGTCGAAGGTGACTACCCGGCGCGCTGCGTCAACGGCGGCGACCTGATGTTCGGCGTGGAATGCGATGCCACGCTGCCGCAGGAGCTCGACGAGCTCGCCCCCCGCGTAGGGGCCGGCGGACGGCATGGGTTGCACTTCGGGCGTGTAGGCGGTGATCTCGGTGGCGGCTCGTGCACCCGTGGTCTCCAGCAGGTCGGCGGCAAGCATCGCGCCCTCGTAAGGAGCCACCGGGCAGCGATAGACCGGTGAGGTCACCAGGAACATCAGTCGCCCGCCGGTGAAGCCGCTCAGGGCACGGTGCGCCTCGGCTGCGGCGTCCCGGTCGTAGTAGTGAACCGCCACCCCTGTGGTCACCGCGTCGGTCAGCCCGGGCACGCGATCCACGGCGTTGTGTGCACCGGTGGCCAGGATCAGGGCATCGAACTCCAGCGTGGTGTCGTCATCGAGGGTGACCTGTTGCCGCTGCGGGTCGATGGCACTGACTCGGCCGGTGACCCGGTTGACCCGGTTCAGTGCGGCCTCGGTGGGCCGGATCGGCACGCTGTCTGGTGCCCGCCAGCCTCGCATGACCCACGGCAGGGTGAATCCGAGGAAATGGGAGAAGTCCTCGTCGACGATGGTGATGTCGATCTTGTCGAGTATTGCTGCTGCCGAGCCGAATTCGGCTATCTCCTTGATAACGCTCAAGCCGCCGACGCCGGCTCCGAGGATGAGCAGTTTCTTTGCGACGGGGGCGTGCGGCATGGGTGCTTCCTTCCATCGGTGGTTCGGTGCGGGTCTGGCTCAACCGCGGTCCGGGGCAAGATCCGGTAATACCCGCTGGGGTATATTTGATACCCTAGCGGGTATACGCAGTGCGGTCCAGTGCGGCCGCGGACACGAGGGAATGCACCGATGGAATGCGACCAAGCTGCTACTGGAACTGAACGGGTGACCTTCAAGCCGCCGCGCCCACCGGGGTGGCCCTTGGAGCGTGTTCTGCATCTGATGGCGGGGACCGTGGTGCTGACCAGCGCAACGCTGGCGTACCTCTTTGGCCCGCTGTGGCTCATCCTGACCGGCTTTGTGGGCGCCAGTCTGCTCCTCGACGCATCCGTGGGCTGGTGTCCGGCGAGCCTGGTGCTGTACCGCCTCGGTATACGCACTTCCGCGGAGTGCGGGCTGCACCGAGCCAGCCGCATTCCGTAGCGGCCTGTTGCGAAACCCTGTGCGGGTGCATGCTGGGTGGCACGGCTCCGCATGACCGCGGGGTGCGGGGGAGTCTCCCGAAGGGATCGCACATGGCGGCCGTTCATCACCGCTACCTCACCGTCGACGGGCACCGGATGTTCTTCCGCCAGGCGGGGGAGCCTGATTCGCCCGCCGTGGTGCTGTTGCACGGCTTTCCGACCAGCTCATACATGTTCCGGAACCTGGTGCCGTTGCTCGCCGACCGCTACCACGTCGTCGCGCCGGACCACCTGGGCTTCGGGCTGTCCGACGCCCCGACCGTCGAGGACTTCGACTACACCTTCGACGGCCTCACCGAGCTGACCGCGAGCTTGCTGCGAGCCCTGGGAATCCGCCGCTACGCGATGTACGTCCAGGATTACGGCGCACCGATCGGATGGCGGTTGGCGCTGGATGACCCGGAATCGATCACCGCGATCATCACGCAGAACGGCAACGCCTACGACGCCGGATTTGTCGAGAGCTTCTGGAAGACGGTGCGGGACTACCAGTTTGCCCAGACCCCCGAGAGCGAGGCCGCGGTCCGGCAGTTCCTCACTCTCGAGGCCACCCGATGGCAGTACGTCACCGGAGTGGCCGATGAGACTCTGGTGGACCCCGAATCCTGGTGGCACGACTACACGTTGCTGTCGCGTCCCGGAAACGATCGGGTGCAACTGAAACTGTTCCGGGACTACGCCAGCAACGCACCGATGTATCCCCAGCTGCACGACTACTTCCGGGCCAGCCAGGTGCCGTTGCTCGCGGTCTGGGGTCGCGGTGATGAGATCTTCGGTCCGGCGGGTGCGGAAGCCTTTGCAGAAGACCTGCCGGCCGCCCAGATCCACCTGCTCGACGGCGGCCACTTCCTGCTCGAGTCCGCACTGACCGAGGTCACTGCACTGATCCGCGCCTTCCTCGCCACGGCATTTCGAGAGGAGTCGACTCCATGACGCAACGGGCCGAAACCTATGACGTCGTCGTCCTCGGCGCCGGACCGGTCGGCGAGAACGTCGCCGACCGCGCCCGGGCCGCCGGATTGAGCGTGGCGATCGTGGAACGCGAACTCATCGGCGGCGAGTGTTCCTATTGGGCATGCGTGCCCAGCAAGGCCCTGCTGCGGCCGGCGCTCGCGATCGCCGACGCCCGCCGCGTTGCCGGTGCCCGTGAAGCCGCCAGTTCCCGGATCGACGCCGCCGCGGTCTTCGTGCGCCGCAATCACTCTGTCGGGGACTGGAACGACGCCGGGCAGGCGGACTGGATCGAGGGGATCGGCGCGACGCTGGTGCGCGGCCACGGACGGCTGGACGGGCCGCGACGGGTGGTCGTCACCACCGATGGTGGCAAGGTGATCCTGACCGCCCGGCATGCCGTCGTGGTCTGCACCGGGACCAGGGCGGTCCTGCCTGATCTGCCCGGCATGGTCGAAGCCCGCCCGTGGACGAATCGTGAAGCCACCGAGGCGAGTTCGGTCCCCGGGCGGCTCGCGGTGGTCGGCGCCGGTGGAGTGGGCGTCGAAATGGCCACCGCCTGGGCGGGTTTGGGTGCAGCGGTGACGCTGCTGGTGCGCGGGGCCGGGCTGTTGCCGCGGATGGAGCCGTTCGTCGGCGAATACGTCGCTCGCGGGCTGACCGACGCGGGTGTCGATGTGCGCACCGGGGTTTCGGTCGCCAGGCTTGAGCGTGCAGGTGACGGCCCGGTGCGCCTGGAGCTGACCGACGGCAGCGCGCTTGACGTCGACGAGATCCTGTTCGCGACCGGCCGCGCACCGCTGACCGATGACATCGGGCTTGAATCGGTGGGACTGACCCCGGGCGATTGGCTCGACGTCGATGACACCTGCCGGGTCAAGGCGATTGATGACGGCTGGCTGTACGCGTGCGGCGACGCCAATCATCGCGCATTGCTGACCCACCAGGGTAAATATCAGGCGCGTATCACCGGCGACGCCATCGGTGCCCGGGCCGCTGGGATGCCGTTGGACATCGCGCAGTGGGGCATTCATGACGCCACCGCCGACCATCACGCCGTGCCGCAGGTCTTCTTCACCGACCCCGAGGCCGCCGCGGTCGGACTCACCGCCGAGCAGGCACACAAGGCAGGCCACCGGGTGTAGGTGGTGGACGTGGAGATCGGCGACGCGGTGATGGGGGCCAAGCTGCACGCCGACGGATACACCGGGCGGGCACGCATGGTCGTCGACGCCGAACACGAGCGGCTGCTGGGCGTGACGTTCGTCGGCCCCGGGGTCGCGGATCTGCTGCATTCGGCCACCATCGCGGTCGCCGGTCAGGTGCCGATCAGCCGGCTCTGGCATGCGGTGCCGTGTTTCCCGACGATCAGCGAGGTGTGGCTGCGGCTCCTGGAGGCCTACCGGGATGCGGAGCGGGGCTAATTTGCGCCGAGCGTGCAGAAATGTACGGTAAAACGCAGGTCGGGGCGGGACCTTCCTGCACGCTCGCGGGGGAGATACCTAATTAATTTGCTTATAAATGCATAATCATGCAGAATCGCCGAGTGACCAAAGCGATCAAAGTGGCGGTGGCCGGTGCCAGCGGCTACGCCGGAGGCGAGATCCTGCGGCTGCTGCTGGGGCATCCCGCCTACGCCGACGGCCGGCTGGAGATCGGCGCGCTGACCGCCGCCGGCAACGCCGGCAGCCTGATGGGGGAGCAGCACCCGCATCTCATGCCGTTGGCCGACCGCGTCCTCGAATCAACCGACGTCGACACCCTGACCGGGCACGCCGTGGTGTTTCTCGGTCTGCCGCACGGACATTCGGCGATACTGGCCGAACAACTCGGCGACGACACCGTGGTGATCGACTGCGGCGCGGACTTCCGGCTGGACGACCCCACCGACTGGGAACGCTTCTACGGCTCGGCGCACGCCGGCACCTGGCCCTACGGCCTGCCCGAGCTGCCCGGCGGTCGCGACAAACTCAAGAACGCCCGGCGGATCGCGGTGCCCGGCTGCTATCCCACCGCGGCCCTGCTGGCACTGTTCCCGGCGGTCGCCGCCGGCCTGATCGAACCCGACGTCACCGTGGTCGCCGTCAGCGGCACCTCCGGCGCCGGCAAGGCCGCCAAGGTCGACCTGCTCGGCTCGGAGGTGATCGGCTCGGCACGGGCCTACAACATCGGCGGCGCCCACCGGCACACCCCCGAGATCGGCCAGGGGCTGCGGGCGCTCACCGATCGCGACGTCACGGTGGCCTTCATCCCGGTGCTGATCCCCACCTCGCGGGGCATCCTGGCCACCTGCACCGCCAAGACCACGGCATCCCTGTCGGAGCTGCGGACCGCCTATGAAAAGGCCTACCAGACAGAGCCGTTCGTGCACCTGCTGCCCGAAGGACAGCTGCCCAAGACCGGATCGGTGATCGGCAGCAACGCCGCGCACCTGGCGATCGCCGTCGACGAGGACGCCTCGACGTTCATCGCGATCGCCGCGATCGATAACCTGGTCAAGGGCACCGGCGGCGCCGCGGTGCAGGCGATGAACCTGGCGCTGGGCTGGCCTGAGGCCGAAGGGCTTTCGACCGTGGGAGTAGCGCCGTGACCGAGACCAGACTGCTGCGTGAGCAGGGTGTCACCGCGCCGGCGGGCTTCCGGGCGGCCGGAATCGCCGCCGGTATCAAGGCTTCCGGCAATCCGGACCTGGCGCTGGTGTTCAACGAGGGGCCGGACTACGCGGCCGCGGGGGTGTTCACCAGCAACCAGGTCAAGGCCGCGCCGGTTCGGTGGAGCCAAGAGGTGCTGAAAAGCGCCCGGCTCAAGGCGGTGATCCTCAATTCCGGCGGCGCCAACGCCTGCACCGGCCCGGGCGGCTTCCAGGACACCCACACCACGGCCGAAGCGGTCGCGGCCGCGCTGAGCCAGTGGGGCACCGAAACCGGCGCGGTGGAGGTGGCGGTCTGCTCCACCGGCCTGATCGGCGACCGGCTGCCGATGGACAAGCTGCTGGCCGGGGTCACCGAGATCGTGCAGGAGATGGCCGGCGGACTGGTCGGCGGCGACGAAGCAGCCCGCGCCATCATGACCACCGACACCGTGCCCAAACAGGTTGCGCTGCACCACAAGGACAACTGGACGCTGGGCGGCATGGCCAAGGGTGCCGGCATGCTGGCGCCGTCGCTGGCCACTATGCTGGTGGTGCTGACCACCGACGCCAAAGCCGACGCCGCCACCCTCGACCAGGCGCTTCGGCGGGCCACCAAGCTGACCTTCGATCGGCTCGACATCGACGGCAGCTGCTCCACCAACGACACGGTGCTGCTGCTGTCCTCGGGTGCCAGCGGGATCACCCCCAGCGCTGAGGAACTCGAGGCCGCCGTCCTGGCCGCCTGTGATGACCTGTGCGCGCAGCTGCAGGCCGACGCCGAGGGTGTCACCAAGCGGGTCACGATCACGGTGGCCGGCGCGGGCAGCGACGACGACGCGTTGGTCGCCGCCCGCTGTATCGCGCGCGACAGTCTGGTCAAGACCGCACTGTTCGGCTCCGACCCGAACTGGGGCCGGGTGCTGGCCGCCGTCGGCATGGTGCCGTTCACCATTGACCCCGATGCGATCACGGTGTCGTTCAACGGTTCTGCGGTGTTCAGCGAGGGCGCACCGATGCCGGGTGCCCGGGAGGTCGACCTGTCCGGGGCCGACATCGCCGTCACCGTGGAGCTGAACCAGGGTGCCGGTCGCGCCACGGTGCGCACCACCGACCTGTCCCACGCCTACGTCGAAGAGAACTCGGCGTATAGCTCATGATCACCACCGACATCAAAGCCCAGGTGCTGGCCGAAGCCCTGCCGTGGCTCAAGCAGCTGCACGGGAAGGTCGTCGTCGTCAAATACGGCGGCAACGCGATGACCGACGACACCCTCAAGCACGCGTTCGCCGCCGACATGGCGTTCCTGCGCAACTGCGGAATCCACCCGGTGGTGGTGCACGGCGGCGGGCCGCAGATCAGCGCCATGCTCTCCAAACTCGGCATCGAAGGCGACTTCAAGGGCGGATTCCGGGTCACCACACCGGAAGTACTCGACGTGGCGCGCATGGTGCTGTTCGGCCAGGTGGGCCGCGAGCTGGTGAACCTGATCAACGCCCACGGGCCCTACGCCGTGGGCATCACCGGTGAGGACGCGGCACTGTTCACCGCGGTGCGGCGCAGCGTCACCGTCGACGGGGTGGCCACCGATATCGGCCTGGTGGGCGACGTCGACCAGGTCAACACCGCCGCGGTCTTGGATCTGATTGCCGCAGGCCGGATTCCGGTGGTCTCCACGCTGGCTCCCGACCCCGACGGGGTGGTGCACAACATCAACGCCGACACCGCCGCGGCCGCGCTCGCCGAGGCGCTACAGGCCGAGAAGCTGTTGATGCTCACCGACGTCGACGGCCTCTACACCGACTGGCCCGACCGCGAGTCGCTGGTCAGTGAGATCGATACCGCGACACTGGCCGGGCTGCTGCCGAAGCTGGAATCCGGCATGATCCCCAAGGTCGAAGCCTGCCTGCGCGCCGTGCGCGGTGGCGTTCCCAGCGCTCACATCATCGACGGCCGGGTCGAACACTGCGTGCTGGTCGAGTTGTTCACCAACGCCGGCACCGGAACCAAGGTGGTGAACGCGTGAGCCTGCAAGACCGCTGGCAAGCGGTGATGATGAACAACTACGGCACCCCGCCGCTGGCGTTGGTCAGCGGCGACGGCGCGGTGGTGACCGATGACGCGGGCAACAGCTACGTCGACTTCCTCGGCGGCATCGCGGTCAACGTGCTCGGCCATCGGCACCCGGCGGTGATAGAGGCCGTCACCACCCAGCTGAACACGTTGGGGCACACCTCGAATCTGTATGCCACCGAACCGGGCATCGCACTGGCCGAAGCGCTCACTGGCCATCTCGGCTCGCCGGCGCGGGTGTTCTTCTGCAACTCGGGCACCGAGGCCAACGAGGTGGCCTTCAAGATGACCCGGCTCACCGGCAAGACCAAGATCGTCGCCGCGCAGAAGGCATTTCACGGCCGGACCATGGGATCGCTGGCGCTGACCGGCCAGCCCGACAAGCAGGCGCCGTTCGAGCCGTTGCCCGGCTACGTCACCCACGTGCCCTACGGCGACACCAAAGCTCTTGCTGCCGCCGTGGATTCGGACACCGCAGCAGTGTTCCTGGAGCCGATCATGGGGGAGGGCGGCGTCGTCGTCCCGCCGGCCGGCTACCTGGCCGAGGCCCGCGGGATCACCGCGGCACACGGCGCGCTACTGGTTCTCGACGAGGTGCAGACCGGCATCGGGCGTACCGGCGCGTTCTACGCCCACCAGCACGACGGCATCATCCCCGACATCATCACGCTGGCCAAGGGTCTGGGCGGCGGCCTGCCGATCGGGGCGTGCGTGGCCGTCGGCGCGGCGGGGGATCTGCTGCAACCGGGCAGTCACGGCAGTACTTTCGGCGGCAACCCGGTCTGCACCGCCGCCGCGTGCGCAGTACTCAAAACGCTGGCCGACGGTGACCTGATCGCCCGGGCCGGGGTGCTGGGAAAGACCCTGAGCCACGGCATCGAGGAACTGGGCCACCCGCTGGTCGACCACGTCCGCGGCAAGGGTCTGCTGCAGGGCGTGGTACTGACCGCACCGCAGGCCAAGGCCGTCGAACTGGCGGCCCGGGGCGCCGGATTCCTGGTCAACGCCGCCGCGCCCGACGTGGTCCGGCTCGCCCCGCCGCTGATCATCACCGACGACCAGATCGGCGCCTTACTCACCGCCCTGCCGGGCATCCTCGACACCGCCCAGGAGGCTGCACAGTGATCCGCCACTTCCTGCGCGACGACGACGTGACGCCGGCCGAGCAGGCTGAGATCCTCTCGCTGGCAGCGGAACTGAAAGCCGAGCCGTTCAGCCGCCGGCCGCTCGAAGGCCCCCGGGGGGTCGCGGTGATCTTCGACAAGAACTCCACCCGAACCCGGTTCTCCTTCGAGGTCGGCATCGCGCAGCTGGGCGGGCACGCCGTCGTCGTCGACGGCCGGTCAACCCAACTGGGCCGCGACGAGACACTGGAGGACACCGGGCAGGTGCTGTCGCGCTATGTCGACGCGATCGTCTGGCGCACCTTCGCCCAGGACCGGCTGACCGCGATGGCCACCACCGCAACGGTTCCGATCGTCAACGCCCTCTCCGATGAGTTCCACCCCTGCCAGGTGCTGGCCGACCTGCAGACCATCGCCGAACGCAAGGGCGCCCTCAAGGGACTCAAGCTGACCTACCTCGGCGACGGCGCCAACAACATGGCGCACTCGCTGATGCTCGGCGGCGTCACGGCCGGTGTCCATGTCACCGTCGCCGCCCCGGACGGCTTCACCCCCGACCCCGCCGTCGTCTCCGCCGCCCGGAAACGCGCCGCCGACACCGGCGCCTCGGTCACCCTCACCGCCGACGCGGCCACAGCGGCCACCGGCGCCGACGTACTCGTGACCGACACCTGGACCTCGATGGGTCAGGAAGACGACGGCCTGGACCGGGTCGCGCCGTTTCGTCCCTACCAGATCAACGACGAACTCGTCGCGCTGGCCGACTCGGAAGTGACTGTGCTGCACTGTCTTCCGGCACACCGCGGCGACGAGATCACCGACGCGGTGATCGATGGGCCGCGCAGCGCGGTGTGGGACGAGGCCGAGAACCGGCTGCACGCGCAGAAGGCGCTGCTGGTGTGGCTGCTGGACCGGTCGCGATGACCAAGCCCGACAGCAACATCACCCGGGTGGGCCGCCAGGCCCGCATCGTGGAGCTGCTGTCGTCGGCTCCGGTGCACAGTCAGACCGAACTGGCCGCGCTGCTGGCTGCCGGCGGCATCGGCGTCACCCAGGCCACCCTGTCGCGCGACCTCGAAGAGCTGGGTGCGGTGAAACTGCGCGGCGTCGACGGGGGCGCCGGGGTGTACGTGGTGCCTGAAGACGGCAGCCCGGTACGCGCGGTCACCGGTGGCACCGAGCGGCTGTGCCGGCTGCTGGGGGAGCTGCTGGTCTCCACCGACGCCACCGGAAACCTCGCCGTGCTGCGCACCCCGCCCGGCGCCGCGGACTACCTGGCCAGCGCCATCGATCGGGCCGCGCTACCGTACGTGGTCGGCACGATCGCCGGGGATGACACCATCTTTGTGGCGGCACGCGAGCCGATGACCGGCAGCGAACTGGCCGCGACCCTCAAAGACCTGCAATAACACCCGCACGAACAAGGAGAATCTCGATGTCCGAACGCGTCATCCTGGCGTATTCCGGTGGCCTGGACACCTCGGTGGCGATCAGCTGGATCGGCAAGGAGACCGGCCGCGAAGTGGTCGCCGTCGCCATCGACCTCGGCCAGGGCGGCGAGGACATGGAAGTGGTGCGCCAGCGGGCCCTGGACTGCGGTGCTGTGGAGGCCGTCGTGGTCGACGCCCGCAATGAGTTCGCCGACGACTACTGCCTGCCGACCATCAAGGCCAACGCGCTCTACATGGACCGCTACCCGCTGGTCTCGGCCATCAGCCGGCCGCTGATCGTCAAGCACCTGGTCGAGGCTGCTCGCAGCCACGGTGGCACCGTCGTCGCGCACGGCTGCACCGGTAAGGGCAACGACCAGGTCCGCTTCGAGGTCGGATTCGCCTCGCTGGCACCGGAATTGAGTGTCATCGCCCCGGTGCGTGACTACGCCTGGACCCGGGAGAAGGCGATCAAGTTCGCCGAGGACAACGCGATCCCGATCAACGTCACCAAGCGCTCGCCGTTCTCCATCGACCAGAACGTGTGGGGCCGGGCGGTGGAGACCGGGTTCCTCGAAGATCTGTGGAACGCTCCGACCAAGGACGTCTACGACTACACCGAGGACCCGACGGTCAACTTCAACGCCCCCGACGAGCTGATCATCAGCTTCGACAAGGGCCGGCCGGTGGCCATCGACGGACGTCCGCTGTCCGTGCTGGCGATCATCCAGGAGCTCAACACCCGCGCCGGCGCCCAGGGCGTGGGACGCCTGGACGTGGTCGAGGATCGGCTGGTGGGCATCAAGAGCCGCGAGATCTACGAGGCGCCGGGCGCGATGGTGCTGATCACCGCGCATACCGAGCTCGAGCACGTCACCCTGGAACGCGAACTGGGCCGCTACAAGCGCGGCGTGGACCGCAAGTGGGGCGAGCTCACCTACGACGGCCTGTGGTTCAGCCCGCTCAAGCGATCGCTGGAGGTGTTCGTCGAGGACACCCAGCAGCACGTCTCCGGTGACATCCGGCTGGTGCTGCACGGCGGCAGCATCATCGTCAACGGCCGGCGCAGCGCGGAGTCGCTGTACGACTTCAACCTGGCCACCTACGACGAGGGCGACACCTTCGACCAGACCGCGGCCCGTGGCTTCGTGCAGATCCACGGGCTCAGTTCGAAGATCTCCGCCCGCCGGGATCTGGGGTGAGCACCAACGAGGGATCACTGTGGGGCGGGCGCTTCGCCGAGGGCCCGTCCGAGGCGCTGGCCGCGCTGAGCAAGTCCACCCACTTCGACTGGGTGCTGGCCCCTTACGACGTCGCCGCGTCCAAGGCGCACGCCAAGGTGCTGCACGGCGCCGGGCTGCTCACCGACGACCAGCGTGACGGCCTGCTGGCCGGACTGGACAGCCTCGGCGACGACGTCGCCGACGGCAGCTTCGGCCCGCTGGTCACCGACGAGGACGTGCACGGCGCCCTGGAACGCGGCCTGATCGACCGGGTCGGCGCGGACCTGGGCGGCCGACTGCGCGCCGGACGGTCGCGAAACGACCAGGTGGCCACCCTGTTTCGGATGTGGCTGCGCGACGCGGTGCGCCGGGTGGCCGCCGGGGTGCTCGATGTGGTCGACGCGCTGGCACACCAGGCCGCCGCCCACCCGGACGCGATCATGCCCGGCAAGACCCACCTGCAGTCCGCGCAGCCGGTGCTGCTGGCGCACCACCTGCTGGCCCACGCCCACCCGCTGCTGCGCGACGTGGACCGCATCGTCGACTTCGACGCCCGCGCCGCGGTCTCCCCGTACGGCTCGGGGGCGCTGGCCGGCTCGTCGCTGGGCCTGAACCCGGACGCGATCGCCGCCGAACTCGGCTTCGTCGCCGCCGCGGACAACTCGATCGACGCCACCGCCGCACGCGATTTCGCCGCCGAGGCAGCGTTCGTGTTCGCGATGATCGGTGTCGATCTGTCCCGGCTGGCCGAAGACATCATCCTGTGGAGCTCAACGGAATTCGGCTACGCCGTGCTGCACGACTCCTGGTCGACGGGCAGCTCGATCATGCCGCAGAAGAAGAACCCCGACATCGCCGAGCTGGCCCGCGGTAAGTCCGGCCGGCTGATCGGCAACCTGACCGGCCTGCTGGCCACGCTGAAGGCGCAGCCGCTGGCGTACAACCGGGACCTGCAGGAGGACAAGGAGCCGGTGTTCGACTCGGCCGCCCAGCTGGAGCTGCTGCTGCCGGCCACCGCGGGTCTCGTCGGCACCTTGGTGTTCGACACGCAGCGGATGGCCGCGCTGGCTCCGGCCGGCTACACCCTGGCCACCGACATCGCCGAATGGCTGGTGCGCCAAGGAGTTCCATTCCGGGTCGCGCACGAGGCCGCCGGCGCGGCGGTCAAGGTCGCCGAGCAGCGCGGTGTCGGCCTGGACGAGCTGACCGACGCCGAACTGGCCGGTATCAGCCCCGAGCTGACCCCGCAGGTGCGTGAGGTGCTCACCGTCGAAGGTTCGGTGGCCTCCCGCGACGCCCGCGGCGGGACCGCGCCGGTGCGGGTCGCCGACCAGCTGGCGGGCCTGCGTGAACGCGCTGCGCAACAACGGCGCTGGGTCAACGGCTGACGCCGCAGCCTATTCCATACCGGTGCGCCCGGGGGTCCAGAAGGGCTTGGTGCGGATCTGGCGCCGATCCCAGCCGCGTTCGGTGATCAGGATCTTCCGCAGGGTCTGGATCGTGCGGGCTTCACCGGCGAGGTAGGCGACACCGGGCTGATCGGGGAGTTCGAGGGCGCGCAGGGCGTCGGCGAGCACCGCTGAGTTCGCCGCCGATGCCTCCCCGCGCTCGACGTGGGTCAACGGCCGGGCGAGGGGGAGGTGGCCGGCGGCGTCGGCGGCCTCGATCACCCCGTGCACCGCCGCGCCGGCCGGCAGGGCGCGCAGCATCGCGGCGAACGCGACCGACGCGGTCTCCTCGCCG
Organism: Mycobacterium zoologicum; assembly: GCF_020181635.2. Classification (NCBI taxonomy): domain Bacteria; kingdom Bacillati; phylum Actinomycetota; class Actinomycetes; order Mycobacteriales; family Mycobacteriaceae; genus Mycobacterium; species Mycobacterium zoologicum. The sequence continues at coordinate 117,790 of NZ_JAYJJS010000011.1, forward strand.
GCGAACAGGTGATAGGGCGCGTCGTTGCGGACGGCGAAATTCCCCTGGGGCCGGGTGATGCTGACGTTGTCGCCGACGCAAACCGTTGTCGCCCAACGCCTGGCCGGTGTCACGACGTCGCGGTCGTAGCCGTGGTCGAGCATCACGATGTCCAGGGTTCCGCCGTCGGGATCGGCGTCGTAGATGGAGTACGTGCGCAGCGCGTCGTGTGGGTGCAGTCGCAGGACCGAATCGAGCAGCCCGGCGACCTGCAGGCGCACATGCTGGCCCGGAATCCAGGCCAGCCCGCGCAGTCGGGGACCGGCGAAACGGACACGGCGCAGGCTCGGGGTCAGCTGTTCGAGCTCACCGACGGTCGCGGACAGGAACAGCGCGTCGCGCAGGGTGTTGACGAGCGGGAAGTCGAGGATTGTCGCCACGGAGATCTCCATCCGTTCAAAGTTAGGTATGCCTTACCTAAAATATGAGGGTAACAGGTCGCGGTGCTGCGCTAGCGTGGACAGATCAATGAGAGCCGAAGGACCTCGACCGCGTGGCGCCTGATGGCGGCGATCGCAGCCTGCGGGCTGCTTTCCCAGTGCTCCGGCGCGCCGCCATCGCCGGCGCCACCCACAAAGACACCGGCACCGCCGTCGGTCCGTGACATCGGACCTGAACCCGCGACCGTCAGAGGCGTCACGGCCGCCGAACTCGGACCGACCTGGAACAGCGAGTGTCCGGTCACCCCGGCGCAGCTGCGTCGGGTCACCGTCACCCACCTCGGGTTCGACGCGCTACCGCACCGCGGCGAGCTGATCGTGCACCAGGAGCTGGTCTCGCAGGTCATCGCCATTTTCGACCGGCTCTACCGGCTGGAGTTCCCGATCGAGAAGATGCGCTCGGTCAACCACTACCCGCGCGGCGACGACGAGCTTTCGATGGAGGACAACAACACCTCGGCCTACAACTGCCGCCGCATTCCCGGGTCGGGCAGCTGGGCGCTGCACGCCTACGGCCGGGCGATCGACATCAATCCGCTGCTGAATCCGATGGTCGACGGCGACCATTACGAGCCGACGAACGCGACGGTCTATCTGGACCGCCGCAGGATCGAGCCGGGCCTGCTACACGACGGAGACCCCGCGGTGCGCGCCTTCACCGACGCCGGCTGGAAATGGGGCGGCAACTGGAAATCGCCGGTGGACTACCAGCATTTCGAGCGGCGCTGACAGGGAGATGTCACAACTGCCTCATGGGCACCGTGACCTTTGGGTAGTGCGATGTTGGAAATCGATAGCGCATGCGATATCCAAATCGAAAACATCCACATGTTTCCCCCAAGGTACTGCTGGGACCGATGTGGCGGCAGTGCTATTCCACCAGCTCCGAGAGCTCCAACCAGCGGGCCTCTTGCTCGGCCACCTCGTCCTCGAGTGCCCGCAGTTCCCGGGTGAGCCCCGCCAGGCCCACGTGATCGGTCTGGTCGAAGGCGGCCAGTTCGTGATGCTTGGCCTCGATCTGTTCGGCCAGCCGGGCCAGCCGGCGATCCACTGCGGCCAGATCCTTTTGCGCGGCCCGTAATTCGGCACCGGAGAGCGCCCCGGACGGCGTCGGCGGGGTGACCGGTGCGGCTCGCGACGCCGTAGCCCGGCGCATAGCGGAGGCCAGCTCCAGATATTCGTCGACGCCGCCGGGCAGATGCCGCAGCCGGCCGTCGAGGATCGCGTACTGCTGATCGGTCACCCGCTCCAGCAGATACCGGTCGTGGGAGACGACGATCAGCGTTCCCGGCCAGGAATCCAACAGGTCCTCGGTGGCGGTCAGCATGTCGGTGTCGACGTCGTTGGTGGGCTCGTCGAGTACCAGCACGTTCGGCTCGGCCAGCAGGATCAACATCAGCTGCAGGCGTCGACGCTGCCCGCCCGAGAGCTCACCGACCCGAGCCGACAGCTGCGCGCTGCCGAACCCGAGCCGCTCCAGCAGTTGCGTCGGCGTCAGCTCCCGGTCGTCGACCTTGTAGTCGTTGCGCAGCCGGCCCAGCACATCGGCCACCCGGTCGGATTCGAGGGAGGCCAGCTCGCCGGACTGCTGGTCGAGCATGCCCAACCGCACGGTCTTGCCGCGCTTGACCCGGCCGGCGTCGGGTGTCACCGCGCCGGTGATCAGCCCGAGCAGCGTGGACTTGCCGGCCCCGTTGGCGCCGACGATCCCGGTGCGCTCACCCGGCCCGATCCGCCACTCCACGTCGCGCAGCACCTCGCGCCCGTCGAAGGAGACCGAGACGTCCAGCAGATCGATCACGTCCTTGCCGAGGCGGGCCGTTGCCAGCTTCACCAACTCGATCTCGTTGCGCAGCGGGGGAACGTCGGCGATCAGCGCGTTGGCCGCCTCGATGCGGAACTTCGGCTTGGATGTGCGGGCCGGAGCGCCGCGCCGCAACCAGGCCAGCTCCTTACGTAATATGTTCTGCCGCTTGGCTTCACTGGCCGCTGCCATTCGGTCGCGCTCCACCCGTTGCAGCACGTAGGCCGCGTAGCCGCCCTGAAACGGCTCCACGATCCGGTCGTGCACCTCCCAGGTGGTGGTGGCCACCTCATCGAGGAACCAGCGGTCATGGGTGACCACCAGCAGCCCGCCGGTATTGCGGGCCCAGCGCTGCTGCAGATGTGCGGCCAGCCAGGTGATGCCCTCCACATCGAGGTGGTTGGTTGGCTCATCGAGCCCGATCACGTCCCATTCGCCGATCAGCAGGGCCGCCAGCTGTACCCGGCGGCGCTGCCCGCCGGACAGCTGAGAGATGGTCGCGTCCCAGGTGATGTCGGACACCAATCCGTCGACCACATCGCGAATCCGCGGGTGCGACGCCCACTCGTGATCGGCCTGGTCGCCGACCAGACTGGCGCCCACGGTCGCGTCGGGGTCGAGGGTGTCGGACTGATCCAGCAAACCCACCCGCAGGCCGGTGCGCCGGGTGACCCGGCCGGAATCCGGCGTCGCAACGCCGGTCAGCAGCCGAAGCAGGCTGGATTTGCCGTCGCCGTTGCGGCCCACGATGCCGATGCGGGCGCCGTCGTTGACACCGAGGGTGACCGAGTCGAGCACCACGCCGGTGGCGTACCGCAGGTGAAGTGCCTCAGCTCCGAGCAGGTGTGCCACCGCTGGAACGCTACTGCCTGTCCGGCGGTGGTCGCTGAACCAGGCGGACGCAGCGCGCTGATATGCCAGAATGTGCACGTCATGGACGATCATGCGCGAGTAGGGGAGCAGCGGGTGGATCTGAACTTGTCGGCCATCACCCGGCCGGTCGAGTGGCTGATGGCCACGGCGCAGAACGGTCTGGAGGTCCTGCGGTGGGGCGGGTTGGAGACCGGGGCCGTGCCGTCGCCGTTCCAGATCGTTGAGAGCGACCCGATGTACAAGCTGCGTCGCTACTTTCCGCCGGACAACCGTCCCGGCCAGCCGCAGCCCGGGCCGCCGGTGCTGCTGGTGCACCCGATGATGATGTCGGCGAACATGTGGGACGTCACCCGTGAGGAAGGCGCGGTCGGCATTCTGCACGCCGCCGGTGTCGACCCGTGGGTGATCGACTTCGGCTCACCCGACGAGGTCGAGGGCGGCATGCGCCGCAACCTGGCCGACCACATCGTCGGACTCAGCCAGGCGATCGACACCGTGGCCGAGGCCACCGGGCGCGACGTACACCTGGCGGGCTACTCCCAGGGCGGCATGTTCGCCTATCAGACTGGGGCATACCGGCATTCGAAGAGCATCGCCAGCATCATCGCGTTCGGCTCCCCGGTGGACACCCTGGCGGCCCTGCCGATGGGCCTGCCGCCGAACCTGGCCTCCGGTGTCGCCTCGTTCATGGCCGATCACGTCTTCAACCGGCTGGACATCTCCGGGTGGCAGGCCCGTCTCGGCTTCCAGATGATGGACCCGCTCAAAACCGCCAAGGCGCGCGTCGATTTCATGCGCCAGCTGCACGACCGAGAAGCCCTGCTGCCGCGCGAGGCGCAGCGCCGGTTCCTGGAGTCCGAGGGCTGGATCGCCTGGTCGGGCCCGGCGATCTCAGAGCTGCTCAAGCAGTTCATCGCCCACAACCGGATGATGACCGGCGGTTTCGCCATCAACGGACAGCTGGTCACGCTGACCGACATCACCTGCCCGGTGCTGGCTTTCGTCGGCGAGGTGGACGACATCGGCCAGCCGGTGGCGGTTCGCGGTATCCGCCGCGCCGCGCCCAACGCCCGGGTCTTCGAATACCTTTTGCGTGCAGGTCATTTCGGTCTGGTAGTCGGTTCCAAGGCTGCCGAGCTGACCTGGCCGACCGTCGCCGACTGGGTGCTGTGGCAGTCCGGTCAGGGCCCGCAGCCGGCCGGCGTGGCGCTGATGGAGGAGCAGACCCCGGAGACGGCCAAGGGCGGCGTGGCGATGACGTCGCGTATCGCGCACGGTCTCGGCGAGGCCTCCGGTGTCGCGCTGACGCTGGCGCGTGGTGCCGCCGAGGCCGTGGTCGCAGCGCAGAAGTCGGTGCGCACCATCGCCGTCGAGACCGCACGCACCCTGCCGCGGCTGGCCCGACTCGGCCAGATCAACGACCACACCCGGATCTCGTTGGGCCGCATCATCGATGAGCAGGCCGCCGACTCGCCGCACGGCGAGTTCCTGCTGTTCGACGGCCGCGTGCACACCTACGAGGCGGTCAACAAGCGCATCGACAACGTCGTTCGCGGCCTGATCGACGTCGGCGTCCGCCAGGGCGTACACGTCGGCGTGCTGATGGCCACCCGGCCCAGTGCCTTGGTCGCCATCGCGGCGCTGTCGCGCCTCGGCGCGGTCGCCGTACTGATGCCGCCGGACGCCGACCTGATCCCGGCGGCGCGCCTGGGCGGGATCTCCGACATCATCGCCGACCCGGGCAACCTCGACCACGCGCTGGCCGCGGCCCGCGAACTGGGCTGCCAGGTGCTGGTACTCGGTGGTGGTGAAGCCCGCGACCTGGACCTGCCCACCGACATCGACGTCGACGTCGTCGACATGGAGCAGATCGACCCGGACGCGGTCGAGCTGCCCGGCTGGTACCGGCCCAACCCCGGTTTCGCCCGCGACCTGGCGTTCGTGGCGTTCAGCAACGTGGCCGGCGAGCTGGTGGCCAAACAGATCACCAACTTCCGCTGGGCGCTCTCGGCGTTCGGCACCGCGTCGGCGGCGGCCCTGGGACCCAACGACACGCTGTACTGCCTGACCCCGCTGCACCACGAGTCCGGGCTGCTGGTCAGCCTCGGCGGCGCCGTGGTCGGCGGGGCCCGCATCGCGTTGTCGCGCGGGCTGAACCCGGACCGGTTCGTCGCCGAGGTGCGCCAGTACGGCGTCAGCGTGGTGTCCTACACCTGGGCGATGCTGCGCGAGGTCATCGACGACCCGAACTTCGTCCTGCAGGGCAACCACCCGGTCCGGCTGTTCATCGGCTCCGGCATGCCCACCGGGCTGTGGAACCGGGTCACCGAGGTGTTCGCGCCGGCCCACGTCGTCGAGTTCTTCGCCACCAAGGACGGTCAGGCCGTGCTGGCCAACGTCTCCAGCGCCAAGGTCGGCAGCAAGGGACGCCCGCTGCCCGGCGCGGTGGATGTCGAACTGGCCGCCTACGACTCCGACCTCGACCTGATCCTCGAAGACGACCGGGGCTTCGTGCGGGTCGCCGAGACCGACGAAGTCGGGGTGCTGCTGGCCAAGCCCCGCGGTCCCATCGACCCGTCCGCCTCGGTCAAGCGGGGCGTGTTCGCCCCGGCCGACACCTGGATCTCCACCGAGTTCCTGTTCCGCCGCGACGCTGACGGTGACTACTGGCTGGTCGGCGGCCGCGCATCCAGCATCCACACCGACCGGGGTACCGCGTTCCCGGTGGTCATCACCGACTGGCTCGGCGCCGTCACCGGCGTCGACATGGCCGTGACCTACCGGGTGCCGACCGAGGGCGATGACCTGGTGGTCTCGGCGGTGACCCTGCAGCCCGGTGCCACCGTCACCCCCGCCGACCTGAGCGAGGCGGTCAACACACTTCCCGCCGGTATCGGCCCCGACGTCATCCACGTCGTGCCGGAACTGTCGCTGAGCACCGTGTACCGCCCGGTGGTGGGCGCGCTGCGTGAGGCCGGGCTGCCCAAGGCCGGACGCAACGCCTGGTACTTCGACGCCTCCGGCCGGCAGTTCAAGCGGCTGACCGCGGCGGTGCGTGCAGAGCTGGCCGGCGGCCACCGATGATCGACTCGACGCTGCTGGCGATCCTGGTCTGCCCGGCCGACCGGGGACCGCTGCTGGCCGTGGAGCGTTCCGGCGTCCCGGTGCTCTACAACCCGCGCCTGCACCGTGCCTACCGCATCGACGACGGCATTCCGGTGCTGTTGATCGATGAGGCCGACCCGGTCGGTGATGACGAGCACGCCGCCCTCATCGCGCAGGCTGGTCCGGCAGATCCCCAGTGAGGTAACGCTGCAGGGTCGGGGCGATCATGGTCACGATCTGCTCGGGCGGCAGTGACGCCATGGGCTCCAGGCCGATGATGTAGCGCGCCACCACGATGCCCATCAGTTGGCTCGCGGCGAACTCGGCCCGCAGCACGCCGGTTCCGGCCGGTTCGTCGACCCGCTGGGACAGTTCGGCGACCACGATGTCGCGGAAGAACGAACGGGCCAGGGGCACTTTGGTTCCGGTGAGCATGGAGCGCAGGGCGGCGATCATGGCGGTGCCGGCATGGGAATCCCACAGCGGTAACAGCATTTCCGGCAGCACCCGGCCGAGCTGTTCGACGGGAGCTTCGCGCATCGGGCCCAGCACCACCATCGGATCCATCGGCAGCTGGGTCGCAGCTGCGAAAAGCTGCTGCTTGCTGCCGTAATAGTGGTGTACCAGCGCCGAGTCCACACCGGCTTCGGCGGCCACCGCCCGCACCGAGGTATTGGCGAACCCGTTGCGGGCGAACAACTGTCGGGCGGATTCCAGAATCCTCTCGCGGGTGTCGGAGGCGCCGGACGGGCGGCCCGGCCGCCGGCCGGCCGCGGCGCCGTCCTCGGGGGCGGGCGTCACGGAGTCCGCCGTCGCAGCGTCACCGCCGCCAGGCCCAGCGCGACGACAGCGAACGCCAGCACGATCACGATGTCGCGCACCGTGACACCGGTCAGCTCCGGGTGCATACCGACCTGCTGAAGCGCCTCCAGGGCATAGCTGGCCGGCATCGCGTTGCTGATCCACTGCAGCCACTCGGGCATCGCCGCGCGCGGCACGATGATCCCGGCCAGCAACAACTGCGGCACCATCACCAGCGGAATGAACTGCACCGCTTGGAATTCGGTGCGGGCGAACGCACTGCACAACAATCCCAGCCCCACGCCGAGTACCGCGTTGACGATCGCGATCACGAACACCCACGCGGGGCTGCCGGCGGTGTCGAAGCCCAACAGCCAGAACGCGATCACACAGGCCAGGGTGGCCTGGGCGGCCGCGGCGATCGAGAACGCCACCCCGTAGGCGGCGAGCAGTTGACCCCGGCCCAGCGGGGTGGTCAGGATGCGCTCCAGGGTTCCCGACGAGCGTTCCCGCTGCATGGTGATCGAGGTGATCACGAACATCAGAAACAGCGGGAAGATGCCCAGCAGGATCAGGCAGGCGACATTGAACGGCGACGGCGTGCCCGGCGGATGGGCGGCGTTTTGAAACATGAAATACATGAGCGTGATGACCAGGCTCGGCAGCAGCAACACCATCGCCATGCTGCGGTGGTCACCGGCCAACTGCCGCAGAATCCGTTGGGTGGTCGCCAGAAACGGCCGCAGCTGCAGCGGCCCGGTCACCCGGCTCGGGGCGCGGTGGTGCGCCGGATGACGGACAGGAACGCTTCCTCCATCGACATGCATCCCGTTTCCTCTCGCAGTCGTCTCGGCGTGGTGTGCGTGAGCAGCCGACCCTCACGCACCAGCAGCAGGTCGCCGCAGTGGTCGGCCTCGTCCATCACGTGGCTCGACACCAGCAGGGTGGTGCCGCGCCGGGCCAGATCGGCGAACTGTTGCCAGAGTTCCACGCGCAGCACCGGGTCCAGGCCGACGGTCGGCTCGTCGAGTACCAGCAGGTCCGGCCGGCCCACCAGCGCGCAGGCCAACGACACTCGGGCGCGCTGGCCGCCGGACAGGTTGCCGCAGTAGTCGCCGCGGTGCCCTTGCAGGTCCACCGCGTCGATCGCGATGTCGGCGTCCGCGGCGTCGACTCCGGCGAGAGCGCCGAAGTACCGGACGTTGTCGATCACCCGCAGGTCGTCGTAGATGGTGGGCTGCTGCGGCATGTAGCCGACCCGGTGGCGCAGTGAGGCCGAGCCGGCCGGAGCACCCAGCACGTCAACGGTCCCGCCGGTGACGACCTGGGTGCCGACGATGCAGCGCATCAGGGTGGTCTTGCCGCAGCCCGACGGGCCGAGCAGGCCGGTGATCGTTCCGCGGGCGATCCGGACGGAGAAATCGTGCAGCACCGGACGCTTGCCACGGATCACCTGCAGGTGATCGATGGCGACGGCCGGCGAGCTGGCCGGCCGCGAGAATTCATCACGCGATGAAATCATCATGCGGTGAATATTCTGCCGGTCGCAACGCGTTGTCAAGGGTCGGGCAGAATCTTGGCCGTGAGTGTTGCCCGGCTGGCGGTGGATCCGCTGGCGGCCGCTCATGTGCTGCTCGGGGCGGGCCTGAGCGTGCGCGGTGTCCACGCGACGATCGTCGAGGTGGAGGCCTACGGCGGGGTTCCCGACGGGCCGTGGCCGGATCGCGCGGCGCATTCCTATCGCGGGCCCACCGGGCGCAATCGGGTGATGTTCGGCCCGCCCGGGCACCTCTACACCTACCGCAGCTACGGCATGCACATCTGCGCCAATGTGGCCTGCGGCCCGGACGGGACGGCCGCGGCGGTGCTGCTGCGGGCGGCGGTCATCGATGACGGTTTGCCGGTGGCGCGCACCCGCCGCGGCGACACCATGCCAAATGTGGCTCTGGCGCGCGGCCCCGGCAACCTGTGCTCCGCACTGGGAATCACCATGGAAGACAACGGGATCGACCTGTTCGACGCGTCCGGCGAGGTGCGGCTGCAGCTGCGTGAGCCGGTCCCGGCGCAGGCCGGACCCCGGGTGGGCGTCAGCCAAGCCGCCGACCGGCCCTGGCGGTTGTGGGTGCCCGGCCGGCCGGAGGTTTCGGCCTACCGACGCAGTCCACGGGCACCGGCGCCCGGCGCTTCGGACTGATCCGGGAAACTCGACCCATGCCGACGACGATTCTCGACGAGCTGAGCTGGCGCGGACTGATCGCCCAATCCACCGACCTGGAGTCCCTGACCGCCGAGGTGACGGGCGGGCCGATCACCGTCTATGCCGGGTTCGACCCGACCGCGCCGAGCCTGCACGCCGGCAACCTGGTGCCGCTGCTGGCGCTGCGCCGATTCCAGCGTGCCGGGCACCGGCCCATCGTGCTGGCCGGTGGCGCCACCGGTCTGATCGGTGATCCCCGCGATTCCGGCGAACGCACGCTGAACACCGCCGACACGGTTGCCGAGTGGTCCGAGCGGATCCGCGGGCAGCTGGAACGCTTCGTCGACTTCGACGACAGCCCGACCGGCGCGGTGGTGGTGAACAACCTGGACTGGACCGCGCCGCTGTCGGCGGTGGAATTCCTGCGTGACGTGGGCAAACACTTCTCGGTCAACGTGATGCTCGACCGCGACACCATCCGGCGCCGTCTCGACGAAGGCATCTCCTACACCGAGTTCAGCTACATGCTCCTGCAGGCCAATGACTACGTGCAGCTGCATCAGCGGTATGGCTGTTCGCTGCAGATCGGTGGCTCCGACCAGTGGGGCAACATCATCGCCGGGGTCCGGCTGGTGCGCCAGAAGTTGGGCGCGACCGTGCACGCGTTGACCGTGCCCCTGGTCACGGCCGCGGATGGCACCAAGTTCGGCAAGTCCACCGGCGGCGGCAGCCTGTGGCTGGACCCGGAGATGACCAGCCCCTACGCCTGGTACCAGTACTTCTTCAACACCGCCGACGCCGACGTGGTGCGCTACCTGCGCTGGTTCACCTTCCTGTCCGCCGACGAGCTGGGGGAGCTGGAGGAGGCGACGGCGGACCGGCCGCACGAGCGGGCCGCCCAGCGCCGGCTGGCCCGCGAGTTCACCACCTTGGTGCACGGTGAGGCGGCCACCGAGTCGGTTGAGCTGGCCAGCCAGGCGTTATTCGGGCGTGGCGAGCTGTCCCGACTCGACGAGCCGACCCTGGCCGCGGCGCTGCGGGAGGCATCGGTGGCCGAACTGGAGCCCGGTGCACCGGACACGATCGTCGACCTGTTGGTCTCCAGCGGGCTGTCGGCCAGCCGGGGGGCCGCCCGGCGCACCGTCGGCGAAGGCGGGGTGTCGGTGAACAACGTCCGCGTCGACAGCGAGGAGTGGACGCCGCAGCCGTCGGACTTCCTGCACGGACGCTGGCTGGTGCTGCGGCGGGGCAAGCGGAACGTGGCCGGCGTGCAGCGGCTGAGTTGATCTTGAAGCGTGCCAAAAACCGGTGCTAGCAGGCGATTTGACTCGGTGATTGCACTCGCGTAACTTATGTCGAGTCGTCGCGACGAGGGAAACCTCCGAGCGCGACGGCTTCCCAGAGGAGACACCACTTCGGTGGGGTTCCTCACTGTCCGCACTGCCGACCGACGGCTTTTAAGCCGCGGGTCGACTGCGCGTCCAGATGGGGCGTGTTGTTTGAGAACTCAATAGTGTGTTTGGTGGTTTTTGTTTGTTGTTGT